>JAEXGM010000211.1 GCA_023450835.1 Bacillota bacterium
CTTTGTCTGGCCGGACAATGTACATATGCTGCAAAATCGTGAAATGGACAGTATATATCTTGAAGAACTGAACACAGAGGTTTATGGCTTCAGTTTTCATGCAAGAGAGATAAGAGAGCCCCTTTATGACAGGATAACTCCCGGCTGTGGGGAAAGAATCAATATTCTTCTTGCTCATGGCGGAAGTATCGACAATATTCCGATAGATAAAAATGCTTTGATTCGTTCCGGTTTCGATTATATCGCCTTGGGACATATCCATAAGCCGGAATATCTGTCAGAACGAATTGCCTACTCCGGTTCCCTTGAGCCCATGGACAAGAATGAGACCGGAGAGAGGGGTTATATAAAAGGGGAAATCATAAAAGAAGATGAGACAAGTAAAGTATCCTCCGTTTTTATTCCAAGTGCAAGATGCCAGTATAAGAAACTGACCCTGAGAGTTGACCCGGGTATAACAAATCAGGAAATACGTGATAACATACGTGAGGCCATTGCCGGCGAAGGAAAGAATCACATATACCAGTTTGCTCTTCATGGTAAGAGGGCGAGGGATATGGTATTTGATAAGGAAGGATTTCTTGCTCTTGGTAATATTCTGGAGATAGTTGACAACACTCTTCCGGATTATGATTTTACAGTCTTAAAGGAAGAAAACGAAGATAATATCATAGGTTTTTATATAAAAACTATCGAAGAAGGGGATTTCTCAAAGGAATTAGGGGAAAAAGCCTTATATTATGGTATGGAAGCCCTTCTGGAAGCCAAGAATTATAAATAAGGAGAGAAACAGTTGCAATTAAAGGAGCTTAAGATATCGGATTTTGGAAAATTTCATCAGAAGAATATTTCCCTAAAGGCAGGCATAAACCTGGTCTATGGAGAAAATGAAGCTGGCAAATCCACAGTTCATGCCTTTATCAGAGGAATGCTCTTTGGCATTGAGAAACCAAGAGGCAGAGTATCAAAGGATGATACCTATACCAGATATCAGCCTTGGGACAGCCCTTTTTCCTATCGCGGAAGTCTGGATTATACTCTGGAGGGAAGAAACTACCGGATTATTCGCAATCTGGAGAAGAACCAGAAAAATATAAGCCTTCTTGACCTTGAGACCGGAAGAGAGCTGGGAAGTGACAACAGCGGGATAAGAGAAATGCTGGGCGGCCTTACGGAATCCGGGTATGTAAATACCGTCAGTGTAGAACAGCAAAAAGTAAGAACAGGTGCAGAACTGGCCGGTGAGGTTAGAAATTATATTACGAACCTGTCCCTGGCTAAGAACAATGAAGTGGATGTTAACAAGGCACTTGCTTTTTTACAGGGAAAGAAGAAAGAGCTGGAAAGCAAACGGCCTTTGCAGGAGTTAAAAGAAACAAAAGAGCTGATAGAAAAAGGGAAAGTTGCAGAGCAGCGTGCCGATAATCTTATGAATCAGCTAAATAAAGCGACAAAAGATCTCCTTCTTGCAGAAGAAAAGCTGAGCCAGGAAATACCGGATGACAAGGAAATGCAAAGGGTTTCCAGGTATGAGGAAGCATTACTGCGTTATCCTCTTATGGAAGAGAAACTCCATTCTTATGAAGCGGATAAGAACAAACGAAAAGAACTTGCAGCGAAAAGGAATTCCTTAAAGGCAGAGATAGATGTAAATAACTATCCTGAGAGCAGTGAGTTAAAGCAGAATATAGAAATTATAAGAAATTCTCTTAAACTAAAAGAGGGAATAGAAAACGAAAAACAAAAGCTGCTTTCCGAAGCTGCCGTAAGAGAAAAGAACAGCAGAAGAAATGCACTGGCAGGGACTGCTCTTCTATTGCTGGCAGGAATAATGTTCTTCCTTATGGGCCTTGCAAGCCATAGTAAAGTCTGGCTGGCAGCTATTCCGCTATTCATAGGTGCGGCAGCGGTTGGAATCTATACTTTGCGAAAAAGCTCTGAGGGTAATTATAGTGAGGAGCTGAGCCGCCTTGAGATAAAAGTTCAGCAGGTTCAAAAGCAAAGGGAAGAAATTTTTTCCGGATTCCATGTGAAAAATGAAGAAGAACTTACGGCCCTTTATGAAGCTTCTATTAAGGCCGAACTTCAGAACAATTTTAAGGAAGAGCAAATCAAGGGATACATAGGGCAGGAGAAGCTATTAGAAGAGAATTTATTGGAGGAAAGGAAGGAAATCCTATCTTATCTGATGCTTATACCGGAAGAGAAAGAGAGACTGATGCAAAAGGAGTATGAACCGGAAGAAAAGGACCTCTTAAGAGTACGGGTTTATCTGGCAGGGAAAAAAGAAGAGCAAAAAAGGGCCAGGGCGGAATTATACAAAGAAAGAGACCGGCTCAGTCTTCTTGCAGAGCAAATCAAATGGGAGCTGAATTCCTTGGCTGATAACGAAGAAAACCTCTTGTTCTATCAGGAAAAGGAAAAGAAGCTGCTTGAGAAGGAAGAGGAGCTTCGCACAGAGCTGGAAGCTGTGGCAGCAGCTATGGAAACGATCAGGACGCTTTCTCAGAAGATACATGATTCCTTCGGAACCGTCTTAAACCGCAAAATATCATCCCTTGTATCAGAGCTTACAGACGGTAAATACAGTAATATCAGGATAGATGAGAATTTGGATATAAAGGCTGAGATAGGAGAGGAATACCGGCTGCTGGATAGATTAAGTACCGGAACGATGGAACAGTTTTTACTTGCTTTAAGGCTTGGCGTTTCCGATGTGCTTTATGACAAAGAACTCCCGCTGCTTCTCGATGATTGTTTTGCTTATTATGATGATAAGAGAACAAAAGCGGCACTGTCTTATCTTGCTGCCTGTAACAGGCAGATACTTCTCTTCACTTGTCATGAAAGAGAGAAGATAATCCTGGACGAACTTGGAATTTCTTATAACTATATAAACCTGGGAGAAATATGACCCTGATAAATCAAGAGCTGTAAGCCCTGACCCAGTCAGGCTTATACAAGAACCGTTTTATTAAGCGGTATGACGAGGCATATATGGAAAATAATAAAAACAATTCACGTAATGGCAGTGCTGATACAAAAGGCAGAGCAGCCGCAAGCAGCAGAACTGCACAAAACGGCCGTGCCAAAAGTGGTAATGTTGCTGCAAACAATGTTGTTGCAGGCAACAACGGCAAAAAGGATAGTGATAATATGACAACAGGTACTAAACATAAGAAGAAAAAGAATAAACGTTTAAGACAAAAAATCAGATTGACATTTTTAGCGGTATTCCTGGTGTTTTCTCTGCTTTTTCTGGCAGGCTGCCTGTTTTTTGACTATAAGTACGGAGACGCCTTTGTGGAATATCAGAAAGAGGCTAATAAACTGGTAGATGAATCTACCCCTGAAACCTTCCGGCAGATGGAAACCAGTTTGGTGTATGACAGCAACAAAAAGCTGCTGTCCATCTTAAAGGGAGAAAAAGACGTTTATTATCTGGATTATGAGGATATTCCCCAATATGTTGTACAGGCGATGATCTCTATTGAAGACAAGAAATTCTTAGAGCATGGCGGAGTGGACTTATCGGCAAATATCCGTGCCGCCATAGCCTTGATAAAGCATAAGGGACATATTACCCAGGGCGCCAGTACTATAACCCAGCAGCTGGCAAGAGGTATCTTTTTAACCAATGAAGTAAGCTATGAAAGAAAATTAAAAGAAATCTTTATAGCGGTGGATTTGGAGAAGAAGTACAGCAAGAAACAGATAATGGAATTTTACTTAAATAATATTTACTTTGCCAACGGTTACTACGGAATTCAAGCGGCCAGCAAAGGTTACTTTAACACAACCGTGAATAAGCTAAGTCTTTCACAGATAGCATTTCTATGCGCGATTCCTAATAACCCAACCATATACGACCCTCTGGATTACCCGGAAAATACTCTAAAGAGAAGAGACCGTATATTGAACCAAATGTATAAGGATGGAAATATCAGTGAGGCGGAATATGACCAGGCTGTGGCGGAAAAGATTAAATTAAAGTCCAAGAAGCTGGACCGCAACAATTATGTGGAGACCTATATCTTCTACTGTGCTACGAGAGCTTTAATGGAGCAGCAGGGTTTTGTATTCAAGACGCAATTCGAGTCTGACGATGCAAAGGATGAATACGATAAGGAATACAGTGAAACTTATGCGAAATGCCAGAAATCTTTATACTATGGTGGCTATCGAATCTATACCTCCATTGACATGACGAAGCAGGAGGAACTGCAAAAAGCGGTGGATGATACCCTTGCCGATTTTACGGATAAGAACGATGAGGGAGTTTATAAATTCCAGGGTGCTGCCGTCTCCATTGACAACAAAACCGGAAGGGTAATTGCCATCGTAGGCGGCAGGTATCAGGAGTCCCAGGGCTTAACTTTAAACCGTGCATACCAGAGTTTCCGTCAGCCCGGAAGTTCTATAAAGCCTCTGATTGTTTACACCCCGTCCTTTGAGAATGGCTACTATCCCGATTCCCAAGTAAACGACCATAAATTTGATGGCGGCCCGTCGAATTCAGACAGTGTTTATCTTGGTAAGATTCCTTTAAGGCAAGCCGTGGAAAAATCCAAGAATACCGTAGCCTGGCAGCTGTTCCAGGAGCTGACTCCAAAGGTTGGCTTATCTTATCTGTTAAATATGAACTTCAGTAAAATCGATAAAAATGATTATTATCCGGCAGCCTCCCTGGGTGGTTTTACAAATGGTGTGAGCCCCTTGGAAATGACTTCAGCCTATGCTGCTCTTGAGAATGACGGAGTATTCAGAAAGCCTACCTGCATCGTGACGATTAAGGATTCAGAAGGAAATGTCATCGTAGACAATAAGATGATTAAAAAGCAAATATATAGCCAGAATGCGGCCCGTATGATGACGGATGTCCTGACCGGTGTTATAAAGTACGGTACCGGAAAGGGCCTTGCACTTGACAACATGGTATCCGCAGGAAAGACAGGAACAACTAACGACAAAAAGGATGGCTGGTTCGTTGGCTATACTCCTTATTATACTACCGGCGTATGGGTAGGTTATGATATTCCTAAGACCAGCAGCAACCTAGCCGGTGCCACTTACCCCGGAACCATCTGGAAGACCTTCATGAATCAGATTAATAAAGGCCTTGACAATGTTCCGTTCTCCCCTTATACCGACACCAGAACAGATGAAGAAAAAGCGGAAGATCAGGGTATTACACCGACGCCCACACCGACACCGACAGATACACCAACGCCTACGGACACTCCGACCGAAGCACCGACGGATACCATAACAGAGACACCGACGGAGCCTGATGATGGAGGCGGTACTGAAATAACAGGGACACCGACAGAGGCACCAACGGAAATTCCGGGCGATGGCAGTAATACAGATAATGGCGGCGATAATCCGGAAACAGACAACGGCTGGGATATTACATCACCGTAATAAAAGCTATTGACTCTCCTGTAACAACAGGGTTTACACTTACTTTATTGGGGCCCCAATAAAGTAAGTAATGAGGTAAACATGTTCAAAATCGGCGAATTTGCAAAATTAAACAGGATAACCATAAGTACCTTACGGCATTATGATGCCATAAACCTGCTAAAACCTGTGCGGATAGAGGAGACAACCGGATACCGCTATTATTCGGCAGAGCAGATGCCATATCTTAGCCGGATTCTTAGGTTAAAGGAGATGGGTTTCTCTTTAGAAGAAATCACCCTTATAATCAAGGGAAATACGGATAAGAATGTCTTAATGGAACTTCTTAGCTTAAGGCAGACGCAGATACGGGATACCATAGCCAGGGAAGAAGAAAGGTTAATTAACCTTAAGGACTTTATGCGTGACCTGAATCAGGAGGGCAATGCAATGGAATACAATATACTTTTGAAGAAAACAGATAGTATAAAGGTAGCAGGGTTAAGGGATTTTATTCCCGGCTATACAGCACAAGGACCTTTATGGGAAGAGCTTGTCAGCTATATTAATGAAAATCACGGAAAGATAGTACCGCCCTGTATTGCTATCTATTATGATAACAAGGGTCCTGAAAGTTTAGTGGATGCGGAAGTCCTGGA
>JAEXGM010000232.1 GCA_023450835.1 Bacillota bacterium
TTAGGAGGGAGCATTTTCTGTGCCAAGAAATAGATCACCAGAAGAAAAATTACAAGCAGTACATGAATACTTGTCCGGAAAAGGTAGCATTGAGATAATTGCAAAGAAATATGGTGTTAGCTGTAAACCATTCAGGAAATGGATCGCCAAATACAAATCACATGGTGATTTGGCATTTATCAAAACAGGACGCAATCAGTCTTATTCAAAAGAATTCAAGCAAATGGTAATCAATTCTTATCTTGTTGGAGAAGGTTCTTATCTAGAATTAGCAATTAAATATAAAATACCATCAGATGATACTGTTCGATGTTGGGTTTTGAAGTATAATGGTCATGAGAGGCTAAAAGCTTCCGGAACGGGAGGAAGTACTATCATGACCAAAGGAAGAAATACTACGTTTAATGAGCGAATTGATATCGTGCAGTACTGTATTGCACATGAGCATAATTACGCTGAAGCATCTGAAAAATATCAAATATCCTATCAGCAAGCACGTAACTACACTATAAAATATGAGGCTAACGGAATTGAAGCATTGAAAGATAATCGTGGAAAACGAAAATCTGAAAATGAAATGAATGAAATAGAAAAACTACGAGCTGAAATAAAGATTTTAAAAGCTGAAAAAGAACGAGCTGAAATGGAGGCATCTTTCTTAAAAAAACTCGAGGAGATAGAGAGGAGGCGGGGCTAAGCCTGGTTCGCCATGAATTTATATATCAAGCTATAAAAGAAGAAAACCAGGAGCACAATTATCCAATTAGTTTCCTGTGTAAACTCGGGAAAGTATCCCGAGCAGCATACTATAAATGGCTACACAGAGAAATACCTGAAAATGAATTGGAGAACCAGAGAATCGCGGATGAAATTGAAAAGATCCATGAAGAAAGTCCAGATAAAGGATATCGAAGAATCAGAGATGATCTTGAGAGATATCATAATATAAAGGTAAATGACAAACGTGTACTACGCATTTGCCGCAAGAATGATATAAAATCGAGCATAAAATATGCAAACAATGGCTGTACACGCCAAGCGAAAAACCCCCAGTACATAGCAGATAACATCCTGCATCGAGAGTTTATAGCTGAAAAACCAAATAAAAAATGGCTTACTGATGTAACTGAATTCCATTATTACAAAGGAATTGAAAAACACAAAGTCTATCTTAGTGCAATTCTAGACTTGTTTGATAGACGCATAGTTTCATATGTCATTCGTGATTCAAATAATAATGCATTAGTGTTTGATACGTTTGATATTGCTGTCAATACTAATTCGGATGCACATCCACTTTTTCACAGTGACAGAGGATTTCAATATACAAACCGAACATTTCATACGAAGCTCGAAAGAGCCGGAATGACACAAAGCATGTCAAGAGTAGCCAAATGCATAGATAATGGTCCAATGGAAGGTTTTTGGGGGATTATAAAAAGAGAACGTTATTATGGAAAAAGATTTATTAGTAGAGAATCTGTAGTGAAAATGATTGAGGAATATATTGATTATTACAACAATAAGCGTTTACAAAGAAATCTTGGTGTGTTAACACCAAAAGAGAAGCATGAATTATATTTACAAGCAGCATAAAAATTGCCAGCAGGTTAGACCTACTGGCAGAAAATATTTTTATTTTTTTAAATGTCTACTTGACGGGAAGCAGTTCATAAAAGATGGCCTTCTTTTATTGTATTCGGAATGCAGTAGTTTATATTTATTGCTAATTTCAACTACCTTGAAATTTACTTTCTCTAATATTCCAGCAATTCTTTTTCTATACGTTAATCTACCATTCGTCTTTTATTGTATTGCAACATATCTTACCTTTAAATTTCAAATGATTCCTTTACATGTCGGCAGCATCATAAAAGACTCCTCAAATATTCCCTTGTCTCTTCCTCTGATTTTATATACTGCATTTCCTCCAGATTCTCAAAAAAATCCATTAACATCTCAATAATGCTGTTCTCCTCCAAAACTACAAATTTTCTATTTAACTGTCCATCCGGCTTCTCTATCATAGCCCTTCCTGCTACTATATGTATAATGGTATCAGATTCATAATGAAATTTGCTGTCATTTATCAAACGGTTGCTTACATAAGGTGGACGCCCAGTACTGCATAACCCACGTATCATTTCCTTACCTTCCTCTTCTGTCACTGGTCTGTAGAATTCCGGTGGAAACTCATTATCCCTGCCCGTTCTTAAAAATTGACTCACACCTTTTTTTGTAAAAAATGCCTTGCACCTCTCACATTCTGAAATTCTACGGTCAAGATCTAATAATGTCCTTTCAATCAAAAACTCACGCCCCGGTACTTCCGGCAGTATCACTTTATCCAAAAATTCTCTTGTAAATCCCATTCCAAAACATGGATTTTGGTTTACAAAGTATGCCCAATCATTATCCATTAACATATTCATGTACTCTTCTGTCGTACAGCAGTTTGTACTGACACATTTGCATTTCTTTGACATATCTTCATACAGCTTTGAATAGAAATCATATACCTCACTCTCTCTATAGATAATCCCCTCTTTCCCATCATATGAGAAAAGAATGACGAATTCTCCTGTCAGGATAATATTAGGTAAAACTGACATCTTATTAATATGATGCTCCGCATGCTCATAATATACTCTTAACTTATAATCCGGCAGGCAGAAGGCAAGAGGCAGTATTTCTTTTAAATAATTCAGATTATTTACTATTGTATCTTTTTGTTTACAAAAGCAGACTAACTGAGTCACAGAAAGTGAAGGTTGCTCTGAATATTCCAGAAGAACTTCCCGTAAGAAGTGGTATCTGGGCTGAACACACATACGCACATTCAGCCTTTTCTGCCCGGCCTCATATTTTAAAATATTCCGGATATACATCTGAAGCTCAATTTCACTTTTGGCCACATGAATCTTCTTCTCATCATTTATCTCACAATTTACAACAAATTGGGAAGAATCCATATGAAAGGAAGTATATTCATTCAGATTCTCTAATAATTCCTTTACTTCTTCCCGCTGCCGAAAGATATCCTTTCCAATCCGCTCCCTGTTCCATAACCGAATCAGCTCCT
>JAEXGM010000248.1 GCA_023450835.1 Bacillota bacterium
CAGGTCGAATTACGCCAAACTCGCTGTTTATTCTTTGGTTATGTAACGCTGTGAGCTCAAACATGGCGTAATTTGACCTAGGAATAACTGCTGCCATTTAAGTGTCATACGAAATCCCTCAATAGAAAATGCCTGAACGAAATCACCTCTCATCTGCGTGTGGCTATAGAATATTTTTGCGTTAATTGTATGAGTGAACTGTAGCTTGGCGGATGGATAATGCCAGAAAGTTCGCTAGAGAACACGGTTACTCAGAAATCTCTGGTCATTTGTTTCCTTAAATATTTTTTAATAATAGCTGTAATAAACGTACTCTTCTTTTGGTGCCTTTGTTTTGGTGATGGTGACGTCTTTTAGCATGGGGACGATATTACCGTTGTATTTATATTCACCGATTGTTCCGGTAACGGTGATCCATTGGTTTTCTTTTAGTTTACCGCCTAGGTCACTCTCTGTAATTAATCCGTATCCCATTAAATCCAGGGCGCAGCAGGTCATGATGTATCTTCCGGCCAGCAATTGATTGTCTTTTAAATCATCCATGGTAAGTACCTGCGCGGTGAATTGATAGCGCTTTCCTTCAAAATCTTTCAGAAAATCAAAGAGTTCAAAATACCAGCAGCCAAACTCGTCATCACTGATTAGAATTGCGCCGTCTTCTGTCTTATTCTTGTATTTTAGGGACCTGTCTTTCTCTGCTGTATCTTCTGATTCACCATAAGATGAACTTGCATCTGATGTCAGGTCACCGGTGGAATCCAGGACGCTTCCTGCGGTATCATCGGAGCTGTTACCGGGGGTATTCCAGGAATTCTGGGTGCTCTCATCTGTGCCTGCTGATACATCTTCTTCTGTGGAGCTATCTTGCAGATTAGTTCCCGGCAGATTACTGCCTTGTAATTTACTGCTTTGTGCAATTGCGACGTTGCCATTTCCCCCTTCCATGGCGGGAAAGAGCAGTGCAAAAACAATGGGCAGCAAGTAAAGAAAGTAACGCTTTATATTGGAATTATGTCTTCCTTTTTTAAGTTCTCCTACTGTGGTCAGTGCAAATACCAAAAGTGCCGCTACTGCAAACCAGATGCCATACAGATATCTGGGGTGCACGTAATAATAGACTTCGCCGGAAAGCAGCTCATATAATAAAAGCAGGGCCAGAGCAAGGGCTACCGTAAGTTTCATATATATTTCCAGATTCTTATTTCCTCTCATATAACCATCTCCTTTCAACTCGCCGCAAGATTGGGCTGAGGATTTCGCAGGCACTTATGTGAATTAGTCTTTCAACAATTCACACTAACAAACATACCCTTTCCAGCGCGCCTCAAGATTGCGCTGAGAATTTTACAGGCACTTGTGTGAAAATTATCTTTTTAATTTTCGCACTATCTTCTTCCATTAACATCAATGAATCCGATATTCTAATTTTCATTATAATTTTAGCTTTTAAATCTGCCTCACAGCTTTCCTAAAGAAGAAACATAAGCGAAGTATAGGTCAGAAAACCGACTACTGCCGTTAAGAGGCACAACTGAATGAGAAATTTCTTTGTCAGTACTTCCGAGAGAATGATGATGTTCTTAAAGTCCAGCATAGGCCCAAGCACCATAAAGGAAAGTACGGCAGGCAGTGCAAACTGTCCGTAAAAACTCCTTCCGATGAAGGCATTGGAGGTCGAACAGGTGGACATAAAGACGGCCGCCGCAAGCATAATGAAAAACTGTACCAGCGCATTGGAGCTGATGAACATCTTGATTGTCTGGGGTAAGAAGGTCAGGCAAAGGGAAGAAATAAATGCGCCGAAGATAACATAGCGAAACACACGGAAGAATTCTTCCTGTGCTCCCTTTATAACCGATAGGAACTTTCCTCTCTTGCTGCTTTCGTAAACCATATCAACGCTCATTTGCGTCAGCCCCGCATCTGCCCTTATAACATCCTTTGTCCGGATTCTCAGCAGCTGCAGAATACATCCCACGGCAATACCGATGATAACTCCAGCAAAAATCCTTGCAAGAACTACTTTTTTATTATCCGGAAAGGCATAGCATACGGACAGGATTACCACTGGATTAACAGAAGCAGAAGCCAGCCAGAATGAAATTACCTGCGGCAGAGGCAGATTCTTTTTTAATAATCCTGATACAAAAGGTGCCAGTCCGCAATCACATACCGGGAAGAAAAAGCCTGCCAGTCCTGCTACGAGAAAGGATTTCCAATTATTTTTACCCAATTGTCTGCTTAAAAATCCCACCGGTACAATTAACTGTAAGAAGGAGGATAAAAATGCACCCAGTAACAGAAATGGTATTGCCTGAATTAAAATACTCAGAAAAGATACGGAGATCTTTTGTGTATAATCATAGGCATATGAAAGATATTTTGTCGGTAAAAAACATAAACACATTAAAACCGCCAGCAGCAAAATCATCCCTGGAGTAACCGTTTTTTTGAAATCCTCATAGGGTGTGAAGATTCGCAGAAACTTCTTATCCTCCGCAGGGTTATTTAAAAATACTGTTTTAATTTTAGCATTTATTGTCTTAATCTTATTTTTTGTCTCTTTCCTGTCACTTGCTTTCAAGTGCTCATAGCGGTTGACCACCACATAATCGCTATTCTCTATCTGGGGCCTTAAAAGTCCCGCCATATTGCTGTAATAAGTATTAAAAGTAGCTGCTTCGCTGACAAATATTATATTTCTTATACGGCATTCACCTGTCAGTTTATTTCCAAGGATACTCTGCATATCCCATGTGCCGTTATACTCTATCAATATGTAATCTGAATTTCCGCCTTCACAAAGCTTTGCAAGGTATTCCCCGGTAAGTATTGACCATTCCTCCACCGGAATAAGGGTAACATTGTACTCTTGTAAGAATTCCTTTTCATATTCTTCCACCCCTTCTTCGCAAAGAAGCAGCACCAATCTTTCATAGTCCGCCGTTACACCACTCTCTATCATCTGCTTAATAAAGGTAGTTTTCCCGCTCTCCAAAAAACCTGTCACTACATCAATATCAACTGCCATAACCACTCCTAATCCTAAACTTCAAATAACTGTTTCAATTTATCCTCATCAACCCTGCCGCCGATAATACAGATTCTTCCGATGTAATCCGGCACCCACTCCCTTATGGTAATCTCACCGGGGACATAGTCAAATTGCAGCCATTGATGATTTTCAGTTTCCAGAATACCTTTACCTCGAAGAATCTGCATGTCCTGCCCCTCCAGTTTGTGAAGGATACCTTTAAGCTTCTCTTTGCTGAATAATCTGGAGGTTTCAACTCCCCACACTGAGAATACTTCTTCTGCATAAGTGCTTTTTTTCACAATTTCAATTCGGCTGCCGGTTACCCTGGCAGGATTTAATCTGACAGTCCGCTTTTCCTTCTGAAGGGACTCCTTCATGCTGCTTCTATGTTCTTCCCTTGCAATCTTAAGGATTGCTTTGCCGGTCAGACTCTCCCAGTCTGTGGTGATAATAGCGGCTTCTTCATTATACTGCCTGATATCTTCAAGGATGGCATCCAGTTTTTCTCTGCTCCCCGTAGCTGTCCGGCTTAGTATAATAGTTTTAGCGTACTTAAGCTGATCCTTATAAAATTCAGGAAAATTCTTTAAATACATCTTATATTTTCCCGCATCCACCACTGTGATACATAAATCAAGCTCTACCAGTCCCTCCCGCAGAAATGGTGTACAGCCTTTTATTACATCAGAAAGCTTACTGACTCCGGAGGGTTCAATAAGTATCCTGTCCGGCTTATACTGCTTCAACACCTCTTTAAGCCCCTGAGTAAAGTCTCCCGCTATGCTGCAGCAGATACATCCTGCATTCAGCTCGGTAATCTGCAGATCATAACTCTTCATGATTTTTCCGTCGATACCGACTGTGCCAAACTCATTCTCAATTAAAGCTATCTTCTCACCTATAAACGCCTCTTCCAGCAACTTCTTTATAAGTGTTGTCTTTCCGGCTCCCAAAAATCCTGAAAATATATCAATCTTAACTGCCATGAACTCCAATACCTCCCTCAGCTCTCTTCAAGTCTGTGCAGCGATTTCGCAAATACAAGCTTGCATAAGAAAACGCTTTTACATTTCTTATTCTTCAATCTGTCATAATCGCAAATGCAATACATTTGCTTTAATATACCTCTATTCTATTACCTTGTCAACGAATTAATACCACCATGTCTTTATTGTGCTTGACATTTGATTACAGGTAAACTATGATTTTATATAGAAAATTCTAAAAACTTGAAATGATAAAAGGGAGAGGTGCATTGTGAACAACAATATACTAAAATCTGCCGACTTAAAACAGACAAAAAAAAGAAATCTGATTCTTTCTGTATTGGAAACTGCGACCACCGCTCTTACGGTGGAGGAGATTGCAGAGATAGCGTCAAAAGATATAAAGATGAACTTATCCACCATATACCGCGCTTTAAATGCCCTGGTCGATAAGAATGTCGTTATTAAGACTTTGTATCAGGATGGAAAGACCTATTTTGAAATCAATAATCACAAGCACAGGCATTCCCTTATCTGCTCCATGTGCAATAAAAAGGTGAATATTGATGTCTGCCCTCTTGAGCCTATTGAAGAGAATCTGGCTGAGAAGACCGGCTTTACCATTACCGGTCATAATCTGGAGATATACGGGATATGTCCTGACTGTATCAAACATTTACCTCCGGACGACGATGAAAAGTAACAAAAATACTTAATGCAGGAGGCTTACCCCCAATGTTCCGGTCAAAAAACAGGCTATCTGTCCGCTGTATACTGATATTTTTATTTTGTACAGCCTTATTATTGATAGAATTGAATAACCCTGGTATTGACCCGGATTCCGTTTATGCATCAACGGCTTCTGCAGGTTCATTATCCAAAGCTCCTTCCCACAGCAAAAAGGCAGATGCAATAAATGAAGCCTCCGAACCTTCGGGAGGGCTTTCTGCTGATGTTTCGGAAGCAATTACATCAACTTCTTTGTCCTTTAGGGTATTACCCTTAAAATATATATTCTTAAAGACCGTCCTCTTATATATCCCTCTTATTTTATGGACTTTGTTAACTGTCCTATTACAAGGGGGATATACTGCCAGGACGTATCTGATACAATTTATCCATAATTCGGACGGTGCGAAAGGAGAATCAGCAAGCATTTAAATGGCATATTGAAAATTGAATAAGAAAAGGGGATAAACCTATGAAGCCAGGAAAGAAAATGCTTGCTGCTATCTTCATCACTATAGCAGTGTTTATTTATATTGCAGTATTTGGAATCGGAAGCGCTGTCAAAGGTGTTTTTGACATGCGTTACGGTATTGATATCCGCGGAGGTGTGGAGGCTGTTTTTGAACCCCAGGGACTGAACCGTAAACCTACCGCAAAGGAACTGGAGTCTGCCAGAGAAGTCATTGAGACCAGACTGGACAACCAGAATATTTCTGACCGTGAAGTAACAGTGGATAAAACTGCCGGCTATATCATTGTACAGTTTCCCTGGAAATCCGGCGAAACCAACTTTAAGCCGGAGGATGCCATCGCCGAATTGGGAGAAATGGCGGAACTTACCTTCCAGGACCCTGATGGGAAAGTGCTGATTCAGGGTAAGGATGTGGAAAGTGCAACGCCGGAGACCAATGTTTCCGGTGTCACAAGAGAATTTCTGGTATCCTTGAAATTCAATTCCAAGGGAGCCAAGGAATTTGAAGACGCTACCGGTAAGCTTATCGGACAGCGGATGAGCATTTACATGGACAAGAATCTAATCTCCAGCCCGACAGTACAGACAAAAATCTCAGGAGGACAGGCTGTTATTACAGGCCTTGCAAGTTATGACGAGGCGAAGGAACTGGCCGCAAAGATTAACGCGGGAGCACTTCCTTTCTCACTGGAGACCACCAACTTCTCCACTATAAGCCCGACACTTGGCAGCAATGCCTTAAATATTATGGTAGCCGCCGGAATTATTGCATTTTTTATAGTGTGCATCTTTATGATTTCCATGTATAAATTACCCGGTATTGTGGCCTGCACTATTCTGGTACTCCAGATGATATTACAGATGCTTGCTATCTCCATTCCCCAGTACACGCTGACGCTGCCGGGTATTGCAGGTATCATACTTACCCTTGGTATGGCCGTTGATGCCAATATCATCATCTCGGAACGTATTTCCGACGAGTTAAGAAAAGGAATGGCTGTCAGGGGAGCTATTATATACGGCTACAAGCACGCTTTTTCCTCCGTACTGGATGGAAATGTTACAACTGCAATTGTTGCCGTTATCCTGATGATATTTGGTTCCGGTTCCATGTTAAGCTTTGGCTATACTCTCCTAATCGGTATGGTCGTAAATATCTTAGTGGGAGTGACCTTATCCAAACAGCTCCTGTTATCCCTTGCTGAATATGACAAGTGGCATGACCAGAAATGGTTCCGTATCAGAAAAGAGAAAAAGACAATTCCCTTCTACCAGAAGAAGTATATATTTGCTATCATCTCCGGCATTATTATACTCTCCGGTATTGTTGGCTGCTTTGCAAAGGGCGTCAAACTGGATACCCAGTTTACCGGCGGCGCGGTATTGACCTACTCCGTATCCGAGGGTGCGGATACCGGTAAACTTCAGGAAGCTATTCAAAAACAGACGAACAGACCAGTTACCGTACAGATTAAAGAAGATAATCTCACCGGGCTTAAGAGACTTTCCGTAACCCTTGCAGGAAATGCAGGAATGTCACCGGACGACCAGAAAGCAATAACCACCGCCATTAACAGTACTTCGGATAAGATTAATGCAAAACTGTCACAAACCTTTGTAGTGGAGCCCTACATCGGGGCAAAAGCGCTTAAAAATGCAGGCCTTGCTATTATCCTGTCCTCCGCTTTTATTTTGGTTTATGTATGGATAAGGTTCTCGGCACTATCAGGCCTTCCCGCCGGAATAACGGCATTAATTGCTTTAATCCATGACGCCTTTGTGGTCTTTTTTGCCTTTGTACTCTTTGGAATTCCGCTAAACGATGCCTTTGTGGCGGTAGTTCTAACGGTTATCGGCTATTCCATGAATGATACCATCGTAATCTATGACCGAATCCGTGAGAACCGTAAAAAATCCGGTAAAATATCAGTAGTGACCCTGGTAAATGAAAGCACGACACAGACCCTTGGCAGGTCTATCAACACTTCATCTACCACAGGAATATGCGTCCTTATCATATTAATTGCCTCATTGGTTTTCCATATTGACTCTATTATGGAATTCTCTCTGCCGATGTTCTTTGGTATCGTTACAGGCTGTTACTCTTCCATCTGTGTAGCAGGTACCCTATGGGCAATGTGGGAGAAACGCAAAGAAAAAGGGGCTGAAAAAATCTCTGCCCCTCAGATAGCAGAAAACCGTAAATAATTAATATAGACTTTCCACAGTGATATGCTCTCTCTTTAGTAAACAAATTTTATCATTTACTTGTTGCTTGAGAGGGGGCATATCATTTTTTATGCAGTTATCCACCCATTCCATTAAATTACATCTTCTACATGCCGTAAAATATACATCAGTTATAATTGACATAAAATTAACGCAAGCTTATAATACAAAGATGTGTATAAACCTTTAAAGGAGCTCAAACAATGTCATTTTCTACCATTCTCTACCATGAAATCAGAAAAGCTTCTGACTTTGACCCTTCCCATCCTTCTCCCATTGAGGTGGAACAGGATTATAACGATGCTCTTCCCTCTGTTTTGTTTATAACCTTAGAGAGTTTTAAAGAGCAGATGAAATATCTAAAAGAGCAGGAATTTCATACCCTATCGTTAAAGGAAGTCAGGGATTTTTATTATGAGGGCAAAACTCTTCCTGAGAAAAGTATCCTTATTACTTTTGACGACTGTTACCAGGCTTTAAAGCACTACGCTTATCCTATCCTAAAGGAATATGGCTTCCACGCTGCCGTCTTTACAGTTACCGGCTGGCTGAACACAGAACCGGAAGCATTTCAGCCGGAAAGGTCCGTCTGCCTGACAAAAGAGGAACTGGCTGTTATGGAAGATGTCTTTGAGTATGCGAACCATACCCACCATTTTCATACCAGAAGTGATTTTAAGACAAGCCGGATCATGACTGAGACAGACGAAGCTTTTGCCGCTGACCTGGCAGTCTGCAACAGCCACTCCTATATTTCCGCCAAAGATACCTTTGCCTATCCTTTTGGATTATTTGAAGAGAGGAATGTAAGTCTGCTTAGCAGGGAAGACTTTAAGTTAGCCTTTACCTGTATTGGCGGAAAAAACGATAAGGATACTCCTCCTCTGCTGTTAAGGCGCAATGTCATTCCCTATTCTGCTGACCTGGAAGCCTTTAAGGCTATTACAGCAGCGTTATAGACCCTGATACAAAACAAGTTACAAGACAATAATAAGAAACAGAAAAGAGGTTCCCATGAAAATTATACGAAAGCAAAACCTGTTAACCATGCTCCTGTCAGTACTTTTGGCATCTTCCCTTTTACTGACTGCCTGCCAGAATACCAAAAATCAGTCAGAAAACAACAACGCCGCTCCTTCCGGTACCAGCACCGGCTCCACCGATGCTGCTGCTACCGAAGAACCTTCTGACACAGCGACCGCAACTCCTGCTCCTGAAACCCTGAGCTCTCTTACCTTCGGTATCCTGCCGGCAGAATCTGCCATTCCGATTATTTTGGCAAAAGAAAAGGGATTTTTTGATGCAGAAGGCCTTTCTGTAACAATTCAGTCCTTCTCTTCTCCTACCGACCGAAATGTGGCTGTACAGGCAAAGGAACTGGATGGAGTAATCGGTGACGTTATGACAGAAGCTGCCTTCTATGAGAATGGTTTAAAGCTTAAGATTACCTCCGATATTAATGAGGATTTTAAGATTCTCTCCTCTCCTGATTCCGGCATAACCGATATGAAAGGCTTAAGCGGCAAGAAAGTCAGCCTTGTTAAAAACTTTATTCTGGAATATATTATGGATAAATTTGCAGAAGAAAATGGTTTTACTTATGATATTGTTGAGATTCCATCCTTCTCCGGCCGTTCCGAAGCACTGATGTCTAATCAGATTGATGGTGTGGTCTTTACCGAGCCCCAGGCAAGTATGCTGGTGGCACAGGGTGCCCATCTTCTTGGAAGCTCCAAAGAAGCAGGTATTAAAGGCGGTACTCTCCTCTTTACCGAAGATGCCATTTCCGGAAAAGCTGACAGCATTAAAGCTTTCTACAGAGCCTACAACAAAGCGGTAGAATATATGAATACTACAAAATCCTCCGAATTTGTTTCCATTCTGACAGACTATCAGTTCCCGGAGGCTATCGGTACCTATCTTGACAACCTGAAGAAAGCCTATGAGCCCGCAGGAGTTATTGATAAAGCTCAGTTTGACGACATTATCAAATGGTCAAAGGATAAAGGACAGATTACAAAGGATTACACTTATGAGGATTTAACGGATTTCTCATTCCTTCCTCAATAATTCTTCGTATCAGACCAGGGTACAAAGGTCTTCTCAAGGATATCCAACAGGATAAACAACAGGATTCCAAGAAGACCAAGTGCCAAAATTCCGCAGAACATTTCTTTATAGTTCATCTTCGTCCAGGCACTGAGGATAAAGTAGCCTATTCCATACTTTGTGGCATAGTTTTCCGCAAAGAACAAGGAAGCAAGAGATATGCCAAGGCTGATACGAAGACTGGAAAAAATATAGGGCAATATGGCAGGTATTATCAGATAACGCAGAGTATCAGGAAGCGTTGCCTGATAGCCTGCCATTGCTTTATAATAAAGCTTTGGTATCTGGTCGGCACCGTCCCTGATAGAAAGAATAATCTGAAATACAATAATCCAAATAACAAGCAGTATCTTAGATAAATTCCCAAGGCCGAACAACAGCATAAATACAGGTAAAAATGCCACTTTGGGTATGGGATAGATAAAATATACAAAGGGAGA
>JAEXGM010000273.1 GCA_023450835.1 Bacillota bacterium
CAGTCTAACATGGGATACGGCAGTGCCATATCTATTGGAATATTTGTAACAAGCTTAGTAGTTATCGGAGGTGTACAGCTTCTTATAAATGCTTTAACGAAAGGAAAGGGGGTTGACTAATCATGGCTAACACAAACAAGGTCCGTTCACAAAAAACGGTTGGCGAAAGATTTAAGGCCAGTGTATTGTCTGTTCTTTTAAATGGCTTTTTAATTTTATTCTCCCTCAGCTGTATCTTTCCTTTGGTTTGGTTATTCTATTCCTCACTGAAAGAGAAGAGAATATTTAATGCTGATATCGTAGGACTGCCAAAGTCTCCTACCTTAATCAACTATATTAACATTTTAACCAATAAAGATTATCATATTTTTCAATCCATGATAAACAGTTTTCGGACAACGATTCTGTCTGTATTCATAATCGTTTTATTTGGCTTTATCGCTGGATATATCCTGTCCAGAATTAACTTCCCGGGTAACAGACTTTTATATCTTGTATTCCTTATGGGTATGCTAATTCCGATTCACTCCTTATTGGTACCTATTTATGTGGTATTTCAGAAAACTCATTTATTGAACCATTGGTATACATTATTGATTCCATATATAGCATTTGGTCTGCCTATTGCAATTTTCCTCGTAGAGGGATTTGTTAAGGGGATTCCCACTGCGCTGGAAGAAGCGGCGGCCATTGACGGAAGTTCATTCTCCAGAACGTTATTTCAGATAATTTTTCCTATTTGCAAGCCAATTCTGGTCACAATCGGAATTATTCAGACCTTTGCGTGCTGGAATGAGTTCTCCTTTGCATTAGTACTTATGAGTGATGTTAAGCTTCAGACCGTACCGCTGGCTATGAAGCAGTTTACCGGACAGTTCGCTTCCGATTATCCTAAGATTATGGCGGCGATGCTATTAACCATGTCTCCTATTATTGTTTTTTACTTTGTATTCAGTAAGCAGATCATTAAAGGTATGGTTGCCGGTGCAGTAAAAGGTTAATTGATATTGAGAGGGTCCAGGCAGGTCGAAAAGGCCTGTCTTTTGGGGTTTTATGGAGTTGTATTAAAATAAGCTGTTTATACACAAAAATGTTGAAGAAATAATTTAATAATAAAGAAGTAATTTGATATTCCTAAAGCAATATCTGATGTTATCGGGTTTCATTATGAAGAGCGAGCGTTTGGTCTGATTATCATATGGAAACTTAGGTCTTATAGGAGGATTGTGCGGGAGAATCAGATTACTTCTTTTTTTAGTCTGAAATATAAAGGTCTTTTATATTGCTTGTGAATAGAAGCTATATTATGTGTTGATATATTACTACATTTTTCCAGCGGACTTGATAGAATATGTTTTCTATGCTATGATTTGTTATAGGATTTAATAATTTATAATATGAAAATACAGGGAGGTGAGGAGCATGAAATTGATAGGTGTAGGATTTGTAAAAGCTATACTCCATGCAAAGCCGGTAATGAAAAGAGAATACTTTGCATGGAGTAAATGTAAGGAAGTGTGTTAAGCAGTAACTCTTTTTGTTATAGGCTTTGCACCTTATTGAAGAACAATAATAAGGAGCAGGCGTATATGAGTTATTTAAGAGCAGATTTAATATTTCCGGATGAGCTTTTGGCTGAAATTCAAAAATATGTGCAAGACGGTCTGATTTATGTTCCCAAGCCTAAGATACTGCATAAGAGATGGGGAGAAAACAGCGGATGCAGAGAAACTATTAAGCAGCGAAACATGGAAATTAAGATGAAATTCCAAAATGCACATGGCATTGAAGAGCTGGCAGGCGAATACGGGTTGTCCGTAGATACGGTGAAAAGGATAGTATATAAGAGATAAGACAGGTCCTCTGTGGAAGGTATTTTCAATACTTATCGCAGAGGACTTTATGTTATAGTTAGTTTAAACTGTTTTTGCTATATCCTGTTATAGGGACTTTCTGTATACTGATTTTATCAACTTTGGTAAGGGGGAATTAGTATGGCTGCAAGATTCAGAAATCAATGTTCCGTGCTTGATTTTGGAGAAGACTATTATAAAATCAGAGCTTTTTTAATGGAATTAAAGAATCCAAACTATTTGTTTGGCAGATGGGATTGGATGATAACACATAGTCATCTTGATAAAACGGGACTGCCTAATATAGCTCTATGGGAAGAAGATGGGGATATTGTCGCATTAGCTACTTATGATTGCGGACTTGGAGGCAGTTATTTCTGTGTAAAAGAGAATTATAGCTATCTGAAACAGGAAATGCTCCTGTATGCAAAGAAAAGCTTTTGCAAGGATGGCAAATACCTTGCTTTAATAAGGGATTCGGATACCGGCTTTCAGGAGATTGCAGCAGAATCAGGATTTATTGCAACGGATAGCAGAGAGTATGACGCAGTTTATTCGATTGATATAGATGCGATAACCTATGAACTTCCAAAGGGATTTACCATAACAAGTATGGCTGAGAACTATGATTATTATAAATATAAACAAATCCTTTGGAAAGGCTTTAACCATGAACTTAACGGCGAAGGCCCCTTTAATCCATCAAAAGAACAATTGGCGGAGGAAGAAATAGAAATGCAGCGTCCAAATGTAAACTTAGATATAAAAATTGCAGTTGTGGCACCAAATGGCGATTTTGTTTCCTATTGCGGTATGTGGTATGAGCCAAGCGGTGAATATGCTCTGGTTGAACCTGTAGCTGCCGACCCTGCCTATCGAAGACTTGGGCTTGGCAGAGCTGCTGTTTTGGAAGGCATTAAGCGCTGCGGTTTATTAGGAGCAAAGAAAGCATTTGTCGGCTCCAGCCAACAATTCTATTATAGTATCGGTTTTCGCCCCTGCATAACATCGACTTGGTGGAGTGAAAAGTAGATATTCGGGAGGGGATTAGGTTGAAAAAACAAAAAGCAGTTCTTCAACTACGTATTCAGGAATATCAAATCGAAGATTTGATATTCACGAAAGGAGTTAAGATGTCAGAGAAGAATAAAAGTAGTTGGAATGAAGGTGCAGCTACCTATTCCTCCTTTAATCATTCTGATAAATTTATGAAGCGTATAACGGAAGCTCCTGCAAATGCCTTTCATCATACCACATGGGAGCTGATTAACAAGTTTGTGCCTGATATACGGGGGAAGAAAATCTGTGTGCCGTCAAGCGGTGATAATCATGCGGTATTCGCATTTGCCATGTTAGGTGCGGAGGTTACCTCCTGTGATATTTCGGAGAACCAGCTTGCCAATGCCGAACGAGTGGCAAAGCAGCACGGTTGGGATAAATCCATAAAATTTATCTGCGAAGATACCATGAAATTAGAGAGTTTAGCGGATAATGAATATGACTTTGTCTATACCTCAAATGGCGTGCATGTGTGGATTAACGATTTGCCCGGAATGTACCGCAATATTTATCGTATTATGAAACCGGGAGGAATGTACATCATGTATGAAATTCATCCGTTTCTTCGCCCGTTTGATGATGCCCTGAATGTTGTAAAACCATATGATATGACGGGATCTTTTGAGAGCGAAACAGAAATAACCTTTGCATGGCGGGTCATGGATATTATGAATGCCATATTGGATGCAGGTCTTTCTGTTAAACATATAGAAGAAATGTATGCAGAGAAAGATTACAACTGGCCATTTTGGATTTCCTATGCAGATATTGCGAAAGGTGTTACGGCTTCCAGGGAAGAAGTTGACCGCATGCATGACTGGAGACATAATCCGATGGCTGCACTGCCAAACTGGATTAGTATAGCGGCGAAAAAATAGCTTTAACCTAAAAGCCCTGTAGATATATATTTACGGGGCTTTTATAATTGAAAGAGATTTGATTGGATATTAGTCTTTTTTATCAATAGAATAAACTCTTACTATAGAAGGTAAACATGGAAATACGAACAGCAGAAACAATCTGTCAGGGTTCAAAATCATCTTATCCTTTGTCAACGATATAATAATAACGATAACGAGGCCACCAATAAAAGACTTGACAGCTTCTTTTACAAAGGTTTTGACACCATACTTTTTAATGCAATAAATGGCACCTGTTATAGTGCAAATTATCATTGCAATAACTATAACGCATACCAATATAAAATAAATCCGGACGATGTACTGCATTATATGTCGGGTAATATTATTTTCAATATGAGAATCTAAAAATCCAAACAGCAGTAATAGAAGAGTTAGAATTACAAATAATGCTAAAAGAATGTTAAGGAATTTGCTTATATATTTCATATTCGAGGAATCCTTTAAGTGGTTTTAGGTTTTATCGTACATACTATTTGCCAAAAATTTAAAATAAAGATAGTATTAGGATTCTTTAAAACCATGTACTTTATTCTTACAATAGCCCGGTGTAAAAATAACGCCAGGCTATGTATTATTATCTGTGGAAGCTGCTGTTTGCTTTTTCGATTTTTTTCTGTGAATTAATTACCGTCCAGGTGGCAGGTCCAAAATCCATTATACTCCATACACTAATACCTTTCAGATTATATTTATTGATCAAATTTAAAATACTATTGATAGTATTTGCATCCTTAAACCAAACAAAGTGTTCTGTTCCTGAGTATGTATAATAGAAATAAGGTGTTTGAGTTTCTTCGTCAAACAAAA
>JAEXGM010000091.1 GCA_023450835.1 Bacillota bacterium
AGTTATATGAAAAACTTACTAAAGCATCAAACATATTCTGAGTCATACCAACTAACACGTAGTTATTTACTGATTTTTCAAAGCTCTTCAAATCGGTTTTTAGCATTGCTTCCGCCTGGGCAAGGGTAATTGTCATACCTACTTTTACGTCTGCCCCCGTGTGGCCATAACCGATTGTATAGTATTTCTCAGTTGGAAGAGCTTTGTATGCTTTCAGCCGACAACCCTCGAACTTCTTTAAGAGAGCAATACCGGCTGCTGATGTTGTTCTAGCCATTGGCTACCACCGTCCTTATTTTCCTTATCAATTAGCCCTTCGATAATAGTATATGCGGGAATGGGTACAGCTGTTATGGGGTGTTCTTCTGTTTTTTCAAAACCTCATGTACATGAGTGTCTATGAAATTTATATTGGCAAGGAGTTATTATTTACTTTAACTCAGAGTCTGCCTCATCTAGTCTATTGGTATTGGATTTCAATCTTTCACTACTTTAGTTAAATTATATTTCCAGGTTGCTTATCTTTTCTTTTATTGGACATTTATTATGCCTCTCATCTGCCAAATTAAAGGAGGGCTTTCGCCCTCCCTGCTTACTGGTTTATTAATGCTGCCAGTTCATTATATTGATCACTTGTAATTCGGTCGTTCATTAGAAAAACATCGCACATAATCATGAGTTCTTCACTAGGTTTCTTTCCAGTAGCAATTACCTTTTTCATGTTTTCGTATGTATTCACGGTTTATGTCCTCCTTTCTTTAATTTAAACCTAATTCTATGAGAGATAATCTGTAGTCTGTGTCAACTGCCAGCTCTGCCTGCGAATCTGATATTTCGTTGAATCTTTGGGCTAATAACGCAGTGTCTTTCACAATTTTGGTATGTCTTAGCATCTGCTTGTCTTCCCCAATAAAGCCAACTATTACCCTAAAAAGAGTTATGTCAATATCTTCGCCGGATTCCACATAGTTCTCTATATCCGGTTTACTGCTCTGCTTGGTAATAACTTCAAAGTTATCATCATGAATGTAATACATATATTCTCCTTTCTTAGGCCGGAACAATTCCGACACCAATTCTACCCGGCATATTAGTCTGGTCAGTAAAGCTAGTTATGAGTGTAAATGTAGTAGATGCACTTGTTCCAGATACAGAGTAATACCCTAAAGAGTATGAATTAGCAGCATAAGCATCCAATGCTACCATTCTTGTGCCATCTGCATTAAATTGCATATAATACGTATGAGTCGGCACTGTAAGTGCATTTAGTGCTCCAGTTGTTGCATTCATTATATAAAAGTAAGTAGTGCCTGGAAATCGTACAAATAAATCTCCGGAGATTGGATGTACCCCACAGATATAGTAGCTATTGTTAGCATTGTTTTGAAAAATATTTGGATTAGTAAGAGTTTTATTAGTGTAGTCTATGTTTAATTTAGCAATGTAAAAACTGTTTGAGGCATTTTGATACATATACCATAGAGCAGTTCCAGTTCGATTTGTTCTTAAAACCATAGGCAAAATACCAGTACTAAAAGCCAGATTAGTGGCTATACCGAACGTATTTCGTGTCACTGTAAATGATGAGCCATTAATAAAACCATATGTCATGCCAACATACCCATTGTGAAGAAGTGAGAAAAAGCTTCCGTCCGGAGATATCTCGAACCCGAAAATTGTTGAAATACTACTTTGGGTCATAAGTATTAATGCCTCTTGCACAAAAGTTGTACCATTATATAGATATGATACTACACAGGGGTAAGCGCTACTGCCATCATATGCTCTGTATACTGCAAGAATTCTGTTACCATTTAATGATATTTTAGCATTATAAAGAGTGTCCAGAGTATACCCACTTACATACGTAGCAATTGGTACTGTATAAAACAATGAAAACACGTCACCGACTCTTTTCATAATATACCTTCCACCAGTTGTTATAAAAGTTCCATCTGCGGAGTATGAGGTATTCCATGAGTAAAGGCTAGTGGCATCTTTAAAGGTTGAATTTTGTACAAGTGTATCTCCATTTTTGTTATATATATAGTTATTAATAGTGTTGTTAGCAGTAAATGAAAATACATATGCACCTTTCTGACTCATCATTAGCCAGCTACTGCCATCCCACATATAAGCTGTTTCGGTATCAAGCACACCACCTACTTTACTATATATCATAGGTTTTGGGAATTTAATAACTCCTCCTGATGTATTCACTGTCCATATTGAGTTTGCACTTCCTGCACCATCTACGGTAAGCACCACATTTGTACCAGACTTAAGAGTCTTATTTTGGGATGTAGCTTGGTATTCTCCGCTAAGTGCTCCTGTGACTAACATCAAAGTTCCATTAGCTGCTCCTGCATTTAATGCTTCTAATATTTTTACAGTTGTAATCTGAGCTGCAAGTGTACTTGAATTAACCCATATATGCCCTACTGCTACAGCTGTAGGTTGTGTACTTTGAATAGATAAAGGAAAGTCATACTTTTCAACAGAAGCTGTTCCAGCTAATCCAAAGACAGTTGCAGGATACACTATATTAGCAGCTGTATAATTTGCATCATACGCATATGAAACAGCTGTTGAACCATCATAGTATCCTATTTGCGGTACTATACGTACCGTGCAATCCCCGGGGCTTGAAACCGAGTTCCCATTAAACGCTGCACCACTTCTGTTTGGCATTGTGCCGGTTATCTTATTGCCATTAACATAAGCGGTCACACCTGACAATATCTGCGCGGCTGTGGCTGTAGCATCTGCTGTAAACGTACCAACGATTCCTCCAACTGTGACCCCTGCCTTAATAACTCCTACAGCAAGATTTGTTATCACAGCTTTGATTTTCCTTAAACCGGAGTGAAAACCGGATGCTATTACATATTCCTGATTCTGTGTTGTTAAGCTAATAGTTTCAGTCGCTGTTGGGCCATTATTTGACGCCGTACCAGTGACTTTTACACCTTTTGCATAAGCCGTTTTAGGTGCTATAATATCCCCTGCTGCGACGGTTGCATCCTCTGTGTCTATTCCGGTCTTTATCTGCCCTATAGAAGCTGCAAGCTGATTAAATGTTGCATCTGTTGGTATTGTAACTGTAGGGTCTACGCCAGTAATGGCGGTCTTTATAGCTGTTTTACCATTACTGGCTGACTGAAAAGCCTGGTCAGCTTTTTCCTTAGCTTCCTTTATTTCAGCGTCGATGATATCCATATTATTATTGGAATCCTGAATATTGTAATAATCCGTGGTATCCGGTTTATTAAGATGAAAATTTGTTGTTTGTTTCATTATAGGTTTAATACCTCCTCTCTTAATTGTGCATGGGTATAATGACTTAACCTGGCATGGGTAAATCCGGTAAGCTTAGACAGAGTATTAAATATGTACTCAAAAGTATAGCTTAAATGCGCCGGTTTAACTTCCTCAATTGCTTGAATCAAATCCGGCATATTAGCCGGTATCCCTAATGTTCCTACGAATTTTATTACAAATCCATAATTTTCATTATCTTCAATTACTTCCACCTCACCATTTGAATAGGCTGCCGCCATTTGTTTCATCATTAATTTGGTGGTGGATCCGGCACCTCTTAACTTTGCTTTTATTCTTTCTCTTCGGAATTCATATGGCTTTGAAACATCCGTATTTATCTTTAATGCTTCTTCCCAGGCACTTAGCCCCCATGTTGCAGTATCGACAAAAATCTGATTATATAAATCGATTCTAGCCTCTTCCAGTGCTTCGACAGAATAATTTAACCCTCCCTGTATTTCAGCCACTTGCGGGCTTTTTGAATAGAAATCCGGTAATAAATCCAGCAGAGCCATTAGGATATCACCACCGTTCCAAGGATTGGTACTTGCTCTTCACTTATTACAACATTGGAAGCTTCTCCATTTATCGTAAGGGTTGTATAGTCTACTACACCGTCAATATCAAGAAGTATGTACGCAACACGGTTATACACTACCGTATATGCTTCGAAAGCAATCCCGCTAAGATAATCTTCTAACGCTTCTTTAAATGCCTTTTGGACTGCCTCCATCGTAACTTTGCTTTCTATCGTAATATTTGCTTCCACATTGATTTCAAGTCCCTCTGCACTCACTACCGTAACGGTGGCTCCTATGGGTCTGTTTTCTTCAATATGCTCCACGCAGTTATCAACAATCACGGAATCAACCGGTTCATAATTGTTACCAACTA
>JAEXGM010000106.1 GCA_023450835.1 Bacillota bacterium
ATGGGGTTTTTCTTTTCCATGACCCGCAGGGAAACGGTATATTCTTCCTTGCCGGACTTGTGATATTCGGACAGAGTGGAAGTTTCATCTCTTAAGCTGTATTTATTTTCTTTCAAAAAGTAAAGAATCTCTTCCTGAATGGGTTGGGATATCATATGCTGAAAAAAGGAGAGGGTTTCTTCGCCGGAGGGGGTTATCTGGTACAGGGAACTGTGCCCGACAGTCTCCACCTCTATGAATTCTTCTTCTGTTAATTCGGATATGCATTGCTGCAGGCTGAAATAATTAGTGTATTCTTTATCCAGTATAAAATTTGATATCTGTGCATTAGTCAGTGGGAAATCCACTTTATCCAATAGAAACAGTATAATCAGTTTATATAAAGTTAACGCATCTGTCTGCATAAATAACCATGCCCTTTCTGGCACCTGCAAACTGTTAGCCGCAGGCATAAATTTGCGTAAGGATAATAGCTGTAATTATCTTACTGGGTTCCATTCTTTCGAAATTATAATGCTTTTCCCTGCCAGGTGTCCCTGGCTTTCATTTCCTTGGCAATAGTATTTAAAACCAGCTTTTTGTTGCCGCTCCACAAAGGTGCCAGCAGAAGTTTCTTCGGACCGTCACCGGTAAGACGGTGGAGGACTATGTCCTGGGGCAGCCTTTCAATACAAGCCAGTAAAAGACTGATGTACTCGTCCAGTTCCATTGCATGGTAAGGCATCAAGGAAAGGGCTGTATTCTTTAGTACATGAAGCAGCTGCAGCTTGACTCCGTGTACCGGCTGGCTTTTAAGGTAATCCATGGATAAGAGAATCATCTCATTCTTTTCACCCGGCAGGCCTAATATCATATGGACAATAACTTTGGCGCCGATAGCATTCAGATCCTTAACGGCTTTCTCAAAGACAGGGAGTGTATAACCTCGATGAATAAGCTCCGCTGTTTCTTCATGGCAGGTCTGTAAGCCTAATTCCACCCACAGGGGCTTAATACGGGCACATTCCGCTAAGAGCTCCAATACCTCATCCCCCAGGCAGTCAGGTCTTGTTGCAATGGATAGAATTGCAATATCCTCATGATATAAGGCTTCACCATATATCTTTCTTAAATAGTCAATGTCACCATAGGTATTGGTAAAGGCCTGAAAATATGCTATAAAAGACGCTTGTCCGGGAAAAGCTTCATTTTTTAGATTAATATGCCGGTCATCAGGTCTTGGACTGGCAGCTCTCTGACCTGCGGGCAGCTTCTGACATACCCTTTCCTTTGCTTCCTCTATCTGATCTGTAATGCTAAGCTTGGAAGAAGCACTAAAATCACCGCTGCCGCCCTCGCTGCAAAAGATACAGCCATTAGTTCCAAGGGTACCGTCCCTGTTAGGGCAGGTGAGGCCGGCATCTAAGGAAATCTTATAGAGTTTTCTGCCATAAGTCTCTTTTAAGTAGTAATCCAGGGAATAATAAGGCTTGTCACCCCATATTTTTTTCTCTGACAAACAGGCTGCTCCTTCCTGAGCTATAAAGTAACAACGTTGGACTTAACAGCATTGCTGACAGCTTCACAGACTCTTGGGTCAAAAGGCTGGGGAAGGATGTTATCTTCGTTCAGCTCTTCCTCTGAAACCAGACCGGCGATTGCCTTAGCTGCGGCCAATTTCATTTCTTCTGTTATCTGACTCGCGCGGCTCTCCAGTGCTCCTTTAAAAATTCCAGGGAAAGCAACGACATTATTAACCTGATTTGGAAAATCGGATCTGCCGGTTCCCACAACTTTCGCTCCGGCGGCTTTTGCCAGGTCCGGCATGATTTCAGGTACAGGATTGGCCATGGCAAAAAGGATGGCGTCTTTGTTCATAGAGGCTACCATTTCTCCGGTAACGATTCCGGGAGCGGATACGCCGATAAAAATATCTGCATCTTTTAGTGCATCGCCCAGTGAACCTTCTTTTTTCTCCAGGTTAGTAACGGACATAAGCTTTTGCTGCATCCAGTTTAAACCGGAAGTATTTTCTGAAAGAATACCAATTCTGTCACAGAGCATAATATGTTTAAAGCCGTAATTTAAAAGAAGTTTTGCAATGGCAATTCCTGCAGAACCGGCTCCGTTAATGACTACCCTGGAATCTTCCTTCGTCTTGCCGGTTATTTTAAGGGCATTGATTACGCCGGCTAGAACCACAATGGCGGTACCGTGCTGGTCATCATGAAATACAGGAATTGAAAGGCGTTCTTTTAACCGCTCTTCAATCTCAAAGCACCTTGGAGCTGAAATATCCTCCAGGTTAATTCCGCCAAAGGCTGGTGCAATGCGGACAACTGTTTCGATTATTTCTTCGGTATCCTGGGTGTCCAGGCAGATAGGGAAAGCATTTACCCCTCCGAATTCCTTAAATAAAACTGCCTTTCCTTCCATAACCGGCATAGCAGCATAGGGGCCGATGTTACCAAGTCCTAATACCGCGCTGCCATCAGAGACCACTGCTATGGTATTGGCCTTTAGCGTATATTTATATGCGGCATCTGCATCTTCAGCAATTACATTACAGGGCTCTGCGACCCCTGGCGTATATGCAAGAGCGAGGTCTTCTCTGGTCTTTACTGAACATTTTGCGACCGTTGAAATTTTTCCCTGCCACTGCTCATGCAGTAGTAATGCTTTTTCATTGTTTGTCATAATAACCCCTTTCGTGAATATCAAATCTTTGATTTGATATTCCTGAATACGTAGTTGAAAAAATGCCTTTCGTAATCACTGTTTAAAAAAACAAAAATAGTTTCACGAATTAACTGGATAAAAATATCATATCACTGAAAGAAAGGTAAATCAAGTGCGCAGACAGGACCAATTTATTATAAATACCTACTTTATTTTTTAAGCAATTTGCTGTATAATTAGAAGCAGCAGTATATTTTGATGATAATCATACGAACTTTCTAGATCATATCGAAAACCTTCCCACAAAATTATTAATTTTATACTTGTAAAGGAGCAAGAATTCATGGAAGTACAAATTAGTGAAATGTCCTTGGCAGAGCTGAGAACATTAGCGAAAAGCAGAGGCATAAAGAGCGTATCGACCCTTCGTAAGCAGGAGCTTATTGATATATTGGGTGCAGGTATGGAGACAGAAGAGGCGAACACGGACATTGCTGGGAAGGGTGAGACTGAAAGAGAAGTTGAACTAAAAAAGCCGGCAGAACAGGAAGAAAAGATAAAAAAGGACTTTACTGAAAAAGCCCAGGAGGAAAGGACCACCTCCACTCAAATTAAAAGAAACGTCAGAACAGATAAGGATACCGAAACAAGAAGTTCCTTTAATCAGGATAATAGCTTTAAAAGACCTTCCCAGGGTCAGACAGATGACAATAAGAAGAATTCCTACTGGCAGACAAACGGAAGCGGCCAGGAAACGGCGGAACGCAGAAACAATCCTCAGGAAGCAGAAGCTCTTGACAGCGGAGAGACAAAGGAAGGCATCCTGGAAGTTATGCCGGATGGTTACGGCTTTATACGTTGTGACAACTATTTGCCGGGAGAAAATGATGTTTATGTATCACCGGCTCAGATTAGGCGTTTTTCATTAAAGACCGGAGATATTGTTGTAGGAAATACCAGAATAAAAAGCCAGGGAGAGAAATTTAGCGCGCTGCTCTATGTTAAGAGCGTAAACGGTTTTCATCCTGCGGAAGCCCAGAAACGTAAGAAGTTTGAAGATCTTACGCCTATTTTTCCGAATGAAAGAATTCACCTTGAAACACCCGGAACCAATGTTTCCATGCGAATGGTCGATTTAATATCTCCCATTGGCAAGGGGCAGAGAGGAATGATAGTATCACAGCCTAAGACCGGTAAAACCACTCTGTTAAAGCAGATTGCCAAGGCGATTACAGTAAATCACCCTAATATTCAGTTGATTATTTTATTAATAGATGAACGTCCGGAAGAAGTTACCGATATAAAGGAATCTATCGAAGGAAAGAATGTAGAAGTTATTTATTCTACTTTTGATGAATTGCCCGATAATCATAAGAGAGTATCGGAGATGGTTATTGAACGTGCCAAGAGATTAGTAGAGCACAAGCAGGATGTTGTAATCTTATTGGATAGTATTACAAGACTTGCCAGAGCATACAACCTGACCGTACAGGCAAGCGGACGTACCTTATCCGGAGGTCTTGATCCGGCGGCACTTCACATGCCGAAGAGATTCTTTGGTGCAGCCAGAAACATGAGAGAAGGCGGAAGTCTTACAATACTGGCTACTGCTCTGGTGGATACCGGAAGCCGTATGGACGATGTAGTATTTGAAGAATTCAAAGGTACCGGCAACATGGAACTTGTGCTGGATAGAAACCTTTCTGAAAAGAGAATATTCCCTGCTATTGATCTGCCGAAATCCAGTACCAGAAGGGATGATTTACTTTTATCTCAGCCGGAGATGGAAGCCACTTATCTGATAAGGAAAGCTTTTAACAGCATGAAGTCTGATGATGCGGTTGAGAAAATTATTGATATGTTCTTGAAAACAAAAACCAATGCAGAATTCATAGAAACAGTAAAAAAGACTAAATTAATTAATTAGGACTTGCAAAGGTAAAAAACCTATGCTATAATTAAAAAGCTGTTTTAATGATGATATTAGTTTGACGTAAGTCAACTTTCAAAAAAATTATATTCGTTCGTAAAGAGGTGAAAACATGAAAGAGGGAATCCATCCTAAGTATTATCAGGCAAAGGTAGTTTGCAACTGTGGCAATGAATTTGTTACAGGTTCAACAAAGAACGATATCCACGTAGAAATCTGTTCTAAGTGCCATTCTTTCTATACTGGACAGCAGAAAGCTGCTGCAGCTCGTGGTGCTATCGATAAGTTCAATCGTAGATATGGTCTTAAGCAGGAACAATAGTTTGAAAAAATGCGCTGCATTTAAACAAACTTCTTATTTGGGCAATATCGCAGGCAGGCTTGTGATATGCATGGATCAGAATGACAATACTTACTATGTATTAAAAACAGGTTGAGGTTTAATTATCTCAACCTATTTTTAAATTCACTATTTAAGATAAACCATTCTATAGCATGGATTATCAAGGAAAGGAAAGGCATATGAAGCCATCAGGAGTTGGAGGACAGGCAGTTATTGAAGGTGTAATGATGAAGAACAAAGAGCATTATGCTGTTGCAGTAAGAAAGCCTGATAACGAAATAGTAATAAAAGAAGATACCTTTAAAAGTGTTTCAGACAAATATAAAATATGGAGACTCCCAATTCTAAGAGGTATTCTTGCTTTTGCAGAGTCCATGGGTATAGGAATTAAAACCTTGAATTTCTCAGCCAGTTTTTTTGAAGAAGAGGAAGCGGCAAAGGAATCCAAGGTAGACAAAGCTTTTTCGAAAGTTTTTAAAGATAAAACAGAAGGAATACTGGCAGCTATTACAATGATCATAGCCGTTGTATTAGCAGTGGGAATCTTTATTGTCCTACCGGCTTTTGCAGCAGGATTACTTGGAAAATCAATTACTTCCGATAGTCTGGTAGCCTTTATTGAAGGAATTATCAGAATTGTACTGTTTGTGCTTTACGTATTTGCCATATCCCAGTTAAGAGACATTAAGAGAGTCTTTATGTACCATGGGGCAGAACATAAAACAATCAATTGTGTTGAGAACGGATACGACCTTACGGTAGAAAACGTAAGAAAGCAGTCAAGACAGCACAAGAGATGCGGAACCAGCTTTTTATTTCTTGTTATGTTCGTCAGCATCATTTTCTTTATGTTTATCAGAACAGATAACACCTGGATCCGCTATGCAAGCAGAATTCTGTTAGTACCTGTTATTGCCGGCGTAGCCTATGAGTTCATTCGTTTTGCCGGAAAAAATGATTCTGCAGTTGTCAGAATCTTAAGCAAACCCGGTATGTGGCTTCAGGGCATGACTACCAGAGAACCTGATGATGATATGATTGAAGTGGCTATTAAATCTGTTGAGGCGGTATTTGACTGGAGAACTTTCCTTGGTAAGGAAGCGCAAGCAGAGGATACTGACAACGCAGCTGACAGCAAAAAGGGCAGCAGCGCTCAGGGAAAAGAAAGACAGGCTGGCAAGCAGAATCAAAATAAAGCAAATGGAAATAAGCAAACCGGTAATAAAAAGAATAGCAGCCAGCAGAATCAGAACAAAAAAGCAGCAGGGAACAAAACCCATCAATCTTCCGGAAAACAGAGCAGTAAGAAGAATGACAGAGCAGCTAACCTTAATAGCCGTGCAGAGGATAATAAGCAGAATAACGCTCATAATAAAGCTGCAAGAGAATTAGCGGCAGCTTCTACAAGAAGAGAGCCTTTAAAGGCTATGGATATTTTTGAAGAAGATGATGAGATTTTAAGAGCAGTGGATGATTTTGTTGCGATAACCGATGAAGCAGCTGAGAAAGAATAAATAGAAATGATAACCTTACAGGATGCCTTACAAAAAGGGAAAAAAGTACTTACAGAAAATAACATAGACAATGGCGAGTATGATGCCTGGCTCTTACTGGCTTTTTACTTTCAGTTAAGCCGGGCAGCATACTTAGCTGATCCGTCAAAGGAAATTTCCCGGAATGATTTAGAGGCCTATATGGACCTGATTGGGAAGAGAAGCAAACATATCCCGCTCCAATATATTACCGGCGAGCAGGAGTTTATGGGACTTGAATTTCTGGTAAAAGAAGGAGTTCTAATACCGAGACAGGATACAGAAATTCTTGTAATGGAAGCATTAAAGGTAAGCAAGGACAAAGAAATACTGGATATTTGCAGTGGTTCCGGATGTATACTTCTCTCCCTTTTAAAGCTTGGAGGCGGAAAGACAGGAATAGGTGCGGATATATCGGAGACAGCTCTTCTGGTATCCCGTGAAAATGCAAAAAGGCTGGGCGTTACAGCCGAATTTATTAAAAGCGATATCTATTCACAAATAAGCAAAACATATGATATAATAGTATCGAATCCACCCTATATACCAACAGGTATTATCCCTACTTTGATGGAAGAGGTAAAGGAATATGAACCAACCATTGCCCTTGACGGGAAAGAGGACGGCTTATACTTTTACCGGGAAATATGCAAGGGATTAAAGGAACACTTAAATCCAGGCGGATATGTCTTTTTTGAGATTGGGTATGACCAGGGAAAGGCAGTGATGGAATTGTTAGCGGAAGCAGGAATGGATGATATCAATATTATAAAAGATTTAGCAGGACTTGACAGAGTAGTTACAGGAAGATGGAATGAAAAGAAAGGGGAACCCTTTACTTAGCGTCTCTGGCATGGAACAGGAAAAGAGATATAAGAAAGGAAGGAACCAGAATGTTTGATAAATTAGAAGATTTACTTATACGCTATCAGGAATTAACAGATGAATTAAATGACCCCAATGTAGTTAACGACCAGGCTCGCTTTCGAAAACTTATGAAAGAACAGAATGACCTTGCGCCTATTGTAGAAAAATACACGGAGTACAAAGAAACAAAGGCAGCTATCGAAGATAGTCTTACAATGCTTGAGGAAGAAAGTGATGAAGAGCTAAGAGAGCTTGCCAAGGAAGAATTAAGCGAATGTAAAGAAAAGGTTGAAGTGATAGAGAAAGAATTAAAGATACTTCTTCTTCCCAAGGACCCTAACGATGAAAAGAACGTAATTGTTGAAATCAGAGGTGGTGCCGGCGGAGATGAGGCAGCTTTATTTGCCGCAGAATTATTCCGTATGTATTCCAAGTATTCAGAAACTCAGAACTGGAAAATAGATATGATGAATGTCAATGAAAACGGACTTGGCGGATTTAAGGAAGTTGTTTTCATGATTAACGGCAGAGGCGTTTATTCAAAGATGAAATACGAGAGCGGTGTACACCGTGTTCAGCGTATCCCCGTAACAGAATCCGGCGGAAGAATCCATACCTCAACTTCAACAGTAGCTATTATGCCGGAAGCAGAAGAAGTAGATGTATATCTTGATTTAAATGACTGTAAATTCGATGTATTCCGTTCCTCCGGTAATGGTGGACAGTGCGTTAACACCACTGACTCGGCAGTACGTCTTACTCATATTCCAACAGGTATCGTAATCTCCTGTCAGGATGAAAAATCCCAGTTGAAGAACAGGGATAAAGCCTTAAAAGTACTGCGAAGCAAACTCTATGAGATGGAGCTGGAAAAGGCTCATAATGCCGAAGCCGAAGCCAGAAGAAGTCAGGTTGGAACAGGAGACCGTTCTGAAAAGATACGTACCTATAATTTTCCTCAGGGCCGTGTAACTGACCACCGTATTAAACTTACTCTCCATCAGCTTGACAACATCATGGATGGAGATTTAGAAGAAGTAATCGACAGCCTCATTGCCGCCGACCAAGCCGCAAAGTTGGCAAACATGAATGAACAGTAAAGGCTTGGTCGGCAGACCTAGCCGCAAAGCTGGCAAATATGAATGAACAATAAAAGGCTTGATTTCTAAATTGAATAGATTTACTAAAATATCGGTCTTTCTGCTTGTCAGATAGACCGATTATAATTTATGTATTAATTTAGATAGCTTTACACCTTCATATACATTCCCTTGATAGTTTTATTGCTTCATATATCACATAGTGGTTAGTTTATTTAAATTCCAAACTATGAGGATTCTTTGATGATTATTTTTATTGGTTAAGGCAACATTAATAGTAGAGGTATCTTAGTTATAAGTCGCGAATTAATAAAGCATAACAGTAATGGTATTAAAGTTTGAGAGGTAAATATGATGATAAGCTGGATTATTAGTTCTATCATAAATTGGTTGATAATTGCAACTTTGATAAATTGTATACTTATGGGATTTCCAATTCCAAAGTTTTCAAAAAGGAATTATCCGCTGACATATATAATTACAAAAGAAAATCATATCGATATTCAAAAAAACTTTGAATGTTCTGCATATTCAGCGGCATATCTTATGAGACATTATGGAATTCGAGCCAATGGTGAAGACATATATAAGATAATGCCAAATAAAATGAAAAGCGGATATGTTTATCCAAAAGGTATTGTGAGACTGTTAAAGCAACAAGGATTTAAGGCTGCTATCCGTATCGGAAATATAGCAAAGCTGAAGGAAGAGGTTAGTGCAGGTACTCCTGTTATAGTATTTATTAAGGTATATAGAAATAAAGGCTACTTACACTATGTTCCTGTTATTGGGTATAATGAAGAAAATCTTTATATTGCGGAATCTCTTAAAGACCTTATTAATGCAAATGATGTAAACTATAATCGTAGCATATCATTTTCAGATTTTAAAAAATTATGGAATACAAGTGACTTAAAGATGCCACTTTACAAATACATATATATCACAGCGAGTAGAAATGACCAATTGAGTACATAAAATTCTTGATGATTGATGTATACAGATTACTGGAAAAATTAGTTTATTTATTTTATTTAACATGATATTATGGTATCAGAAATTTATAAATCTGAATCTGTGAGGGAGGGCTTCAAAATGTTAGCTATAAATGGGATTGACTATCTATTCTATATATTTGTAATAATTGTTGCTCTCCTTTTTGCTGTACAATATATTATTTGCTGCAAAGCAAAAAGAATAGCTGTAAAGCTAATCCCTGTGTATGGCATTTGTCTTCTGATTATTTTGGCAATTTTAGTTGCAATAAGCGATAATAGCGGTTCTCTCATAGACCTAAAATGGGCTGTGGTAGTCATGATTTTAGGTGTTGCTTTAATTTGTAGTATTTCGGTAGGCACAGCATGGGCAATATATAAAATAAGGAAAAAAAGTAAATCCAAATCTCAGAGGTGAATGCCACCGAGAGCTTTTAAACAACGAATTATCGGATTGAGACAATAAATTCGAATGTGTAGAGAAAGTATATTGAGAAATCAAAATTTGGAGGGAATTATATGTGGTGTCATTTTTTGTATAACAACAATAAGTTACGTTAATTAAAAATATTCCCAGATGTGTCTATTTTGTTAGCTTATATATGATATAGGCTTTGTTGTTATACAAAAAAGGAGAAAAATGAAAATTCAAAATAATATTATTAAATATATTTTAAAAGATGTATATTTTATTAATGGAACTGCATATGCGGGAAAATCGACAATGGTCAAGCTTTTGGCCGAAAAATATAACGGAATTTGTTGTGGAGAGAATTATCACTGCATACTAATGGGGGCGATTAATAATGAAGATCAGCCTAACTTATCCTATATTGAGACAATGAAGGACTGGCAAGAATTTATTAATCGAACACCGGAAGAGTATGATAATTGGATAATCGGATCAGGGAATGAAGCTGCTGATTTAGAAATTGTCCGTCTTATACAGCTGGTGGAACAAGGTAAGAAGATATTTGTGGACACAAATATCTCAGTTGAAGTATTAAAAGAAATCTCAGATTACGACCATGTAGCAATTATGTTGTGTCCGCAAAGCATGTCTGTTGACAGATTTTTTGAACGTGAAGATGCAGACAAACAATTTATATTAGCACAGATTAACAAAGCCGAAAATCCCAAAAAAGCAATGGAAAATTATAAGGAATGCTTGGCAAAGATTAATAGTCATGAGAAATATATAGCGTATGAGAATAGTGGATTTTTTACCATGTTAAGAACGGAGGAAAGAACGCTGGCAGATGCTTTGGAGATATTAGAAAAGCATTTTAAGCTAAATTAGCAGGAATCAAATACATGGAAGTAATTTGCCTTAAGAAATCAATTATCAGGTATTGCTGAAACATATTTATAAGATTAATAATGTTAAAAGGTTAAATTATACTTTAGGGGGAATGATTTAGATATTGAAAAATTACATCGTATTAGCTTTATAATAAAAGAAAGGTCTGTAAAATTGCATTTCTATGAATGTTAAATTAGCATTGAAGACAGGCATTGTAATCGCAGCAATAATTCTCTGTGCTGGTTTTCTTTTAAATTATAAATTTAATAATAACAAAAAAACCAGCCCACCTAAGGAGGAGGCCATAAATATGAGTGATTCCAATATGAATGGAGAAATAAATTCAGGTATGTTTGAGAATAACCGCCTTGTGACGCTAAGAGACTCTGCATCTGTGAATGTTACTGATAAGCTGGCAATATACACTGGTAATACAGACTGCATTAATATTGATGCTTCAAAAGGTGTACCGGAAAACATTACTTACAAATCAGAAGATAATTCCATAGCAGAAGTAATTAAGGGTTATGTAGTGGCCAATCGGGAAGGCGAGACAAATATTATTACTTCATTTTCATTAGAGGGAAAAGAGATGTCTTTTCGTACTCTGGTAACTGTATTAGCGGGAACAGTGACTGTTAGTGCCTCCGAGATAGAAGTGATGGAAGGCACAACCAAGAAGTTGAAAACTAAATTGGATAAGGGTGTGTTAAGCGGAGTCTCCTATGAATCTGACAACACAGACGTTGCCACTGCAGTAAATGACGGAGTTGATGGTATCATAACAGGTGTCACGAAGGGAACCGCCAAAGTTACCGTTACTGCAAATGTATCCGGAAGTATTACCGTGAAAGAAGTCGCTGTTACGGTTTCCGGCTTTGACAAAGGAGATATTCCGATTCAGAACCCGGTTCGGGCAGATAATTTTACAGAAGAGGATGACTGGCAGGGAAGCCGTATTAACTTCGGGAGATTTGAGCAGGACAATAGAATCAGCAATGGCAAAGAGCCGATTCTTTGGAGAGTTCTTGAAGTGGATGATAAATCAGTCCTCTTGCTGGCGGAATATGGTTTGATCTGCAAGAACATTCATGAAACCTTTGAGGATTTTACATGGGAGACGTCTACACTGAGAACATGGCTGAACACTTCTTTTCTGGATATGGCATTTACCAATCAGGAAAGAAAAGCGATTCTTGACAGCAGTATTAGAACCCCTGATAACACTGCCTGGGGCACCAAGGGCGGAAATGATACCACTGATAAAGTGTTTCTGCCAAGTATTCAGGATGTGATGAATACAGCCTATGGTTTCCCTGATAATATGGAACCATCTAAAACAAGAATGCTTCAGTGCACTGTCTATGCCCGTAAGAACGGCGGTTATATGAATAAAGAAAACGGCAATACCTGCTGGTGGCTTCGCTCACCGGGTTTTAACCAGAAGTATGCGGATTATGTTTTTACCACAGGTGCTATTACGGAAAATTATTTTGTGGGAAGACGTTATGATGCCATAAGGCCGGCTATTCGGGTTGATTTATCTGCGGTTCAGATAAAGCCCAGACAGAAAACCGGGGAAAATATTTATCCTTACATCAGCCAATTGCCCAATTGACAAGGCAAACCAATTGATTTATAATATTCAAAATTTCACAAAATAAAGGTAATGAAAAGAAAAGTAAAAAGCAGTGGAAGTCACAGAGAGTCCCGTATGGTGAGAGGGGATATGAAAGCTGTTTTTGAAAATGGTCTTGGAACTGCGTACCGAAGGTTTGATGTATCAAACACAAGGCTGCGACGGGTGCACCCGTTATCGTGCCGGGCTGTCGATAGGTTTGTTTTTCCGCAGCTGGCAAGGCTCCTGCCGCGAGGTATGAGTGAATTTGAGGTGGTAACACGAAGCTTTTAGCTCTCGTCCTCGAAAATATATTTTTCGGGGGTGAGAGCTTTTTTATTTACCAAATCAAATAAGGAAAGTGAGGTTTTACAATGAAGCAGAAGATTTTAGTGGGAGGAGCCTGGCCCTATGCCAACGGTTCGCTCCACATAGGGCATATAGCAGGCCTGTTGCCGGGAGATGTCATAGCGAGATACCACAGAGCAATCGGAAATGATGTATATTATGTATCCGGCAGTGACTGCCATGGGACGCCGGTTACTATAAGAGCCAGACAGGAAGAAAAGACACCGGGTGAAATCAGCGACAGTTATCACCGGGAATTCTGCCGGTGCTTCGAGTGGCTTGGATTTTCTTATGACTTATATGGAAAAACATCGGAAAAGCTGCACAAGGACTTTGTAAGGGAATTTCATGAGAAGCTGTACACTTCGGAGTATGTATATGAGAAATCATCGCCCCAGAGTTTTTGCAGCCATTGCGGGCAATTCTTACCCGATCGTTACGTAGAGGGAATATGTCCGGTATGTAAAAAGGAAGCCAGAGGAGACCAGTGCGACTCTTGCGGAACAGTATTGGACACAGAGCATCTGCTGGAACCCAAGTGCATGCTTTGCGGTAATACGCCGGAGTTTCGGGAAAGCAGACACCTTTACCTTAGGGTTACCGGATTAAAGAAGCAGTTAGAACAATTGTTGAATACCCATCCTAATTGGAGAAAGAATGCAATTCAGCTGACAAAACGCTATCTGTCAGAAGGATTAAGGGACAGAGCCCTGACCAGGGATTTGGACTGGGGAATTGAGGTACCCTTTCATGGATTTGAAAATAAAAAGATATATATCTGGGCAGAAAACGTTCTTGGATACCTATCCATGAGCAGGGAGGCTGCCAGATTAAGAGGGGAAGACTTTAAAGAACTATGGGGTAAGGGAGCAAGGCACTATTATATCCATGCAAAAGACAATATACCCTTTCATACCATAATTCTTCCGTCACTGCTTATTGCCCAGGGAGAGGATTACCGTCTGCCTGATGATATTATATCCAATGAATACCTTACCTTGGACGGCAGAAAGATTTCCACCAGTAAGAATCATGCAATCTGGGTGAAGGATATCATCGGCAAATACAACCCGGATGCGCTTCGTTACTTTATGATTGCAAATGGGCCGGAAAAGAGGGACACTGATTTTTCTCTTTATGAATTTGCCAAAAGCAGTAACAGTGAATTGGCAGGGGCATACGGCAATTTTGTAAACAGGACCTTGGTATTTCTCTATAAATATTTTGAAGGTGCTGTTACGAAAGGAAACCTGGATAAAGTGGTGGAAGAGAAGATTACAGGAACTTTCTCCGTCACTGGAAATCTCATTGAACAAGGAAGTCTAAAGGAGGCTTTAGAGAAAATCTTTGAGCTTGTGAGGTTCTCTAATAAATACTTTGACAGTAAAGTCCCCTGGATTACCAGAGTACAGAATATTTCAGAATGTGAGGATACCCTGTATAACTGTGTGCAGCTTATAGCAAGTCTTGGAGTTCTCCTTGCTCCTTTTCTTCCTTTTTCTTCTGAAAAAATATTAGGGTGGCTGAAGCTTAAGAGTACCTGGGAAATACAGTATATCTTACCGGGCTTTAAGCTTCCGGAGAGTGAGATACTATTTTCAAGGATAGATAATTGACTTGCAGCCTGGTAAAAGATACGTTAGAATAGGATAGATTCTTTTCTTAGAAAAAGCTGGCTTTAGAGGTCTTTTCTTCTGTTTATATTGAGTATTTGAAACAGGAATATGGTTGGGACAGCGTTAAAAAGCTCATAATGTCAGAAGATTGGAAGAAGTCCCTTGGAAAATCTGAAAAGGAAGTATACCAGGACTGGGTAGCTTACTTAAAAAATTATTATCAGTAAAATATTTTATTCAGCTAGAAGCAATAACGAAACAGGAGAAGTAAACCTATGATTAGCAGTACATCAAATCCCCAGATAAAAAATCTGGTTCAGCTACAGTCTAAGGCAAAAGAGCGCCAGGAGCAGAATGCTTTTGTAGCGGAAGGTATTAAGATGTTTGAGGAGGCAAGGGATGGAGGACATCTTATCAAGGCCTATGTAACGGAAGACCTTTATGAAGAAAAGACAGGAGAGAATCCTGATTATTTTAGCGGAGTACCCCATGAAGTTGTAACAGAACAGGTAATGAAAGCAGCCAGTGATACCTTAACGCCCCAGGGGGTATTGGCAGTAGTGAGACGAAAGGAGTATAAACTCTCAGAGCTGATTCATAAATCTGCGGTTAACCTTTTACTCTTAGAAGATCTGCGTGATCCCGGAAATCTCGGAACTATTATTCGGACTGCGGAAGGAGCCGGTGTCAATGGCATAATTCTCAGCCAGTCCTCAGTAGATATCTATAATCCCAAAGTAATTCGGGCCACTATGGGGGCGATTTACAGGATGCCATTTGTCTATGTACCGGATTTTTATGAAGCTTTGCAGGAAATAAAAGCTGCCGGAATCTCTGTCTACGCCGCTCATTTAAAGGCAGCCATGGAATATGACTCTTTTTCCTACCCTGATAAGGCAGCTATTCTTATCGGCAATGAAGCAAGGGGGTTAAGCGAGGAAGCGGCGGGACTTTCTTCCTGTAACATAATAATCCCGATGGAAGGAAAAGTGGAATCCTTAAATGCCGGGGTCGCAGCGGCGCTGCTAATGTATGAAATATACCGCCAAAAGCGCCATAGGTTAGAGAAGGATTAGAAAAGACTTAGAATTCTAAAATCTGTAAGCATAAGGTTGTTATTTCGGGAAATATGAAGTAAAATAAAGATACTAAACTTACGGAAGGGGGAATTGTTCCGTGGATTCCATCTACTGGCTGGCCGCAATCATAATCTTATTATTAATAGAAATATTTACATTGGGGCTGGCGTCTATATGGTTTGCAGGAGGAGCGTTAATAGCTTTTATACTCTCGCTGTTTACAGATAATCTGACGCTGGAGATTGTGGCTTTTATTGCTGTATCCTTTGTACTGCTCTACTTTACAAGACCTGTCGCAATAAAATATTTTAATGGCAAGAGGCTGAAGACAAACTATGAAAGCCTGGAAGGCAGCACTGGAAAAGTTCTTGAAACAATTGATAATTTTAACGGTACCGGAGTCGTAATGGTGAACGGGCTGGAATGGACTGCCAGAGCCTATGAAGATTCCGAAATTATCAAAGAGGGAAAGAAAGTACTAATTAGGAATGTTTCCGGTGTAAAATTAATCGTAGAAGAAGAAAGAGAGGGAATTTAATATGCCTATAATTATTGGTTTACTAGTAGTTATATTAATTGTTATAGCATCCTGTGTACGTATTGTTCCTCAGGCACATTCCTATGTAGTGGAAAGACTGGGAGGATATCAGGCAACCTGGAATGTTGGTATTCACTTTATGGTGCCTTTCGTTGACAAAGTTGCAAAAAGAGTACTTTTAAAAGAGCAGGTAGTAGATTTTGCACCCCAGCCTGTTATTACAAAGGATAACGTAACCATGAAAATTGATACAGTTGTATTCTTTCAGATAACAGACCCTAAGCTTTTTGCATATGGTGTAGAGCGTCCCTTACTTGCTATAGAAAACTTGACGGCTACTACCCTCCGTAATATTATCGGTGATTTGGAGTTAGACCAAACCTTAACCTCCAGAGAGATTATTAACACCAAGATGAGGGTTTCCCTTGATGTTGCTACCGATCCATGGGGAATCAAGGTAAACCGTGTAGAGTTAAAGAATATCATTCCTCCGGCAGCCATTCAGGATGCCATGGAAAAGCAGATGAAAGCAGAACGTGAACGAAGAGAAGCTATTCTTCGTGCAGAAGGTGAAAAGACCTCTCAGATTCTTGTAGCAGAAGGAAAGAAGCAGTCCACTATATTGGAAGCAGAAGCAGATAAGGCATCAGCTATTCTTCGTGCAGAAGCGGTAAAGGAAGCAACCATAAGGGAAGCAGAAGGCCAGGCAGAAGCTACTCTTGCTATACAGAAAGCAAATGCAGACGGTATCCGTTTCTTAAATGAAGCAAATCCCACCACAGCGGTATTGCAGATTAAGAGCCTTGAAGCTTTTCAGAAAGCAGCGGACGGTAAAGCAACAAAGATAATTATACCTTCTGAAATCCAGGGAATTGCAGGTCTTGCAAAATCCATAACAGAAGTAATAGGTGATAAACAGTAATTAAGTACACATAAATGTCTTGTTTTTATCTGATATAAAAGATAAAAACAAGACATTTGTTTATTATACCCACCAATACTATGCCTTTCAATAATTCATACAACTTTCGGTAATTTTGCTGATTGACAATCGGAGGCTTAGATAGTAAGGTTATTTGTTGGAGAGAACATTAGTAAGAAAAAAGCAATGGCGGAATATTATTATCTATATATAAGAGGGTACAATAAAACAATTATATATGGGAAATAATAATCTGACAGAAAGGAATTTTGAAATGAGCGAAAAAATAAGAGTTACCATATGGAATGAATTTCGTCATGAACAGCTGGAGGAAAGAATAAAAGAAATCTACCCGGAAGGTATCCATGGAGTTTTGGCAAAATACTTTGAAGGCGATGATAGATATGAGGTAAGAACCGCCACATTGGATGAGCCGGAGCATGGCCTGACCGATGAAGTATTAAATAATACGGATGTATTATTCTGGTGGGGACACTGGGTACATCATGAAGTAAGTGATGAAATCGTAGACAAGGTTCAGATGCGTGTTTTAAACGGAATGGGTCTGATTGTACTTCACTCAGGGCATCACTCCAAAATCTTTCGCAAGTTAATGGGAACTTCCTGTAATTTAAGGTGGAGAGTGGCAGATGAAAAAGAGCGTCTTTGGGTAGTGGAGCCGGGACATCCCATTACCGAGGGAATCGGAGAATATTTTGAACTGCCTATGGAAGAAATGTACGGAGAACAATTCGAAATACCGAATCCTGACGAGCTGGTTTTCATAAGCTGGTTTGAGGGAGGAGATGTATGCAGAAGCGGCTGTGTATTTTACAGAGGAAGAGGAAAGGTATTCTATTTCAGACCGGGTCACGAGGAATATCCTACCTTCTATAATGATAATATAAAAAAGGTGCTTGTTAACGCAACAAATTACGTAGCACCAGTAAAACGAGGGGATTCAAGGCCGGAAAACGCGGTTAACGTTTCAGAACCTTTGGAAAAAATAAAGGGAAAAGAGTAAAATTTTTGAAATCGTTAAGATAAACTTAAGAATTCCCTCCTTGATAAAAAAATGGCAATGAGCTATTATAAATTAAAGTTAGTAGGAAATCAAAAGGCATTTTCCTGCACAAGTTTGTACCGGTTAAATCTTTGGCGCAGACTTAAGGAGTTTCGGGGAAAACATTAAATATTAATTGATTGCAAGTTTGTTGTTAAGGAGAGGATGTAAGTGGAAAAATTAAAGGAGATACTAAAGTCTCCCTATATGATTTTATTGTTTTTTGCATTAAAACTGATTGTATATTATAAATTGATTGACGTGGATGTATCAGATATTGTTTTCATCCTGGTCAGTGTGTCAGCCTTGGGGCTTATATTCTTAAGCTTTATCAGAAGCAGGCTAAAAAGGAAGAACATTATATTCCTGATTATTTACAGTCTTCTAAGCCTCCTTATGTTTGCTGATACCATGTACTATAATTATTATAATCAGACAGTATCCATAAAGCAGTTGTGGCAGGCGAAAAATGTTGCAGCAGTACCTGACAGTTTCGTAGCGACACTGATACCGGCAAGCTTTTTATTGTTTGCTGATATTCCTATAATCTATTATTATTTTAAAAAGCTTATAAAAGATAATAGTAAGATGGCAGTCTGGAGTTATAAACGTGAATTAAAATATATTGCCATAGGCTTTGTAAGCATATTTATCCTGCTGGTCGTGAATCCATTTGACAGTAAGACTATTGATAAAGTAAACAGTGTGGAATTCTTTTCTAATCATGTGAATGATATATACAATGCAATCACTGAGAGTGTAGTAACGGAAGAAGTACCGGAGGAAGAGGTCCTTGATACGGTAAAAGAGGTAACGCCTCAGGTCAGCGGCCCTAAGTACAAGAACATAGGAGAGGGCAAGAACCTGATTTTGATTCAGGTGGAAGCCTTGCAGAATTTTGTAATTAACGCGGAGTATAATGGGCAGGTCCTGACACCAAACCTGAATGCTTTCCTTAATGAGGATACTATTTATTTTGACCGTTATTATACCAATATCGGAAAAGGAAATACGGCGGATGCTGAATTTTCTACCTTAAACAGTCTTTATCCGGTTATTGACAGGGAATGCTATACCTTGTATCAGAACAACACCTTTGACGGACTTCCCTGGCTTTTAAGGGATAAGGGGTATGATACCCTTGCTGTTCACGGTTATAAGGGAGAATTCTGGAACCGTGAAGCTGCTTATCCCGGACAGGGATTTGAGAATTTCTACAGTATGGAGGACCTTGACCAGAGTGACATCATCGGTCTTGGTATTTCTGATAAGTCCATGTTTCATCAGGCAGCAGGAATCCTGCAGAAGGAGAAACAGCCCTTTTTCAGCTTTATTGTAACACTGACATCACATCATCCCTTTGTTATTGATGACAAGGATGTTACCTTAAAGTTAAACGAAGAGGATGAAGGAACCAAGTTTGGTTCTTATCTTAAGACAGTTCATTATTTTGATGAAGCCTTCGGCCAGTTTATAGCAGAATTAAAAGCCTCCGGGCTTTATGACAATACAGTAATTGCTTTATACGGTGACCATCATGCCCTTAATCTGAACATGGATAACAACAAGGAAATGATGGAGAAGTATCTTGGCAGAACCTATGATTATGATGAAATGCTACGTATTCCCCTGATGATACATGTTCCGGGCAGCGGAGTAAAAGAAACGATACACACTACCGGCGGACAGATCGACTTCCTTCCGACCATTGCAAACATTATGGGAATTACATTTAATCAGCCCTATGTACTTGGTCAGGATTTATGCAATGCAACGGATGGATTTGTAGCATTTACGGCATATTTGTTTAAAGGTTCCTTTATTCATAATAATGTGATGTTTGAAATCTCCAGAGAAGGTGTGTTTGACGGCAGCAGAGCCTGGGATATTAACACAGAAGCCCCGCTGGATGCTTCCCTTTATGAAGATGATTACAATCGTGCCATAACGATAAAGAAGACATCGGAGGAAATACTGAATCAGGATCTGATTAAGAACTATATAAACAGAGAGTCAGCAGACAGCGATACAGATAATTAGCATGTGCAGATGGATGTTGGAACAGGAATATGAAAAAAACGTTTGACTTTGATAAAGAATATGGAATTGTTCTTGAAGGCGGCGGAGCAAAAGGAGCCTACCAGATTGGTGTCTGGAAGGCTCTTTTAGAATGCAAAGTTAAGATAAAGGGAGTATCCGGAGTATCGGTAGGAGCTTTAAACGGGGCTCTTATGTGTATGGGCGACTACGAAGCGGCAGAAGATATGTGGAAAAATATCACCTATTCCGATGTCATGAATGTCAACGACCAGCAGATGCAATGTCTTATCAAAAGGGATATTAAGAATCTTGATTTAAAATCCCTTACAAAGGATACTACCCGGATTATTACTGATAGAGGAATTGATGTTACTCCTTTAAAACAGCTGCTCCAAGAGAAAATTGACGTAGAAAAAATCAAAAAATCATCTCTTGAATTTGTCTTTGGAACTTTTCATGTAAATAAGCTGAAAGAGATGGAAATAATGGCTCAGGAATTAGAGGAAGACAGCCTGAGAGATTATCTTTTAGCAAGCTCCCTTCTTCCGGCCTTTAAGAATGAAAAGATGAACGGTCAGCGTTACTTGGACGGTGGAATGTTTAACAATGTGCCTGTGGATATGCTGGTAAACAGAGGTTATAAGGACATCATAGTTATCCGTATCTTTGGCATGGGACTGCAAAAATACATTAAAATACCCGAAGATGTCCATATAACGCAGATATCTCCCAGAGCTCAGTTAGGCGGAATGCTGGAATTCAATGCGGAAAAGAGTAAAAGAAATATCGATTTGGGTTATTTTGACGGGCTGCGCTGTTTACGCTCTTTAAACGGCAAGATATATTATTTAAATATCCACCTGTCCGAAGAGGAGGCAGTAGGCCGTTTTGTTCATGTAAATGAAGCGGTTAAGATGGCACTGCTGGAATACTATAAACTGGATTACGGCAATCCGGAAGTTTATACAAGACGTTTTCTGGAAGGGGTCTGTCAGAACCTGGCTGGGAGCTTAAAGCTGCAAAAGGACTGGACCTATGAAGAGTTATATATCAGCCTCCTGGAACTGTCGGCTAAAACCCTGCATATGTCCAAATTTGCTGTCTATACGGAAGAAGAGCTGATAAACCGTATAAGATTACACTATGGGCGGAGCCAGAAGAAGGGTTTTGAAATATCGTTATTTCTTACATTAATTATAAAGCTGGTTATCTTTCGGTAAGGAGGATGACCAGTTTATTTTATAGAGTATAGTCATACCCACGGACCTGGGCTATATTGGATATAGCAAACGGGATATGGTTGAAGGAGCTTAAAAGATATGAAAGGTCATTTGAATACACTCTCGGGTTTTTCTTTAGTGAAAATAAAATATGAGTGTATATCGGATGGCCTTTTTATTCAGTTTCAATTTATGGTGGTCTTGCGGCATTAATCCTCTATCTATAGCATATTGACTTTCGGTAATGTTTAAGGCTTTTTGAAATTTCCTTGACATATGAATAAAAATAATATAATATGTATAAATAAACATTATCGGATTGGAATCTAAAAGAAATATAAAAGGAGGATTGCCCTGTACTGCAATGTCTGGTAAAATTGCGGAAACAGTTACTTCTGAGCTATTTTCGAATAGTTCAGGAGTTGGCAAAGATAAACATGAACTTAAAAGGACGCAGTTTTCTAACTCTAAAAGATTATACGCCAGAAGAAATTGAATATTTACTGGAACTGGCAAAAGAGTTGAAAGAAAAGAAAAAACAAGGTATTACCGGCAACAGCTTAAAGGGAAAGAATATAGCTCTTATTTTTGAGAAACCCTCTACCAGGACCAGATGTGCGTTTACCGTAGGCTGTGTTGATGAGGGAGGATATCCTGAATATCTGGGGAAGGATGACATTCAGCTAGGTCACAAAGAGAGCGTGGAAGACACAGCAAGAGTTCTGGGAAGAATGTTTGATGGGATTGAATTCCGTGGTTTTAAACAGGAAACCGTAGAGAAGCTGGCCAAATACAGCGGGGTACCGGTATGGAACGGCCTTACGGACCTGGACCATCCGACACAGATACTGGCGGACTTTCTTACTCTAAAGGAGCAGTTTGGTTCCTTAAAGGGCCTTAAACTGGTCTATGTAGGGGATGGGCGCAATAACATGGCAAATAGCCTGATGATAGGCAGTGCCAAGATGGGACTTCATTTTACCGTACTGTCTCCCAAGGAATTATGGACAGATCAGGAACTCATCTCAGAATGCCAGGAATACAATAAGATTTCAGGCGGAACCATTACGGTTACCGATGCCGTTGACGAAGTAAAGGGAGCAGATGCCGTATATACCGATGTCTGGTGCTCCATGGGTGAAGAGGCACTGGCAGGAGAGAGAATTGCCTTATTAAAACCCTATCAGGTAAATGCAGAGCTTATGCAGAAGATTGGTAAGGATAATACCGTATTCTTACATTGCCTTCCTGCTGTAAAAGGCTATGAAGTGACAGAAGAGATATTTGAGGCCCATGCGGATGTCATCTTTGATGAAGCAGAGAACAGAATGCATACGATAAAGGCAGTTATGGTCGCCACCCTTGGAAATATATAAAAAAATATAAGTTAATATCATGGTTTTGGCCTTTGCGCCGCCCCTTTTCCAAATTGCTACTTGACGGAGGGGCGGCCTTTTTATATGATTAGTAGGAAAGAGATATTTGTAAACTGGGAAAGCATAGGAGGTCAAATATGCAAAAGTGGATGAGCTTAATAAAGGAGCAAAAGCTGCTCCTGGATATAATAAATGTTATAATAGGAATACTATTAATCATATTGGCTGTCATTTATTTTACACATCCGAATAATTATGCAATCATGATAGCAGCCTTAATCTTGGCAGGCACTGTCAATATTATAAACGGAATAAAAAGAGTAATTAATCATAATAAGAAGTCGAGTATCGGATTCTTTGCAGTCGGTGTGTTTGTATATCTGATTTCTATCTTCCTGGTATTTCAATTATAGGGAAGAACAGCAGAAGAAAAGCGTTAACGGAATAAATAGGATGAGTGAAGAAAGACTGGGATTATAATGGAAAAGGACGTATATAACGATTTGGATAGAATAGAAGTTAGTCAGATAGAAGAGAGTTTAGTGACTTGCAGCCTGGGAAGAAGGATATTTTATTATGAGCAGATTGATTCTACCAATACTCAGGCGAAACGGCTGGTAAAGGAAGAGCGGGTGCAGGAAGCCTTACACGGCGCTTTAATTCTGGCCGAGGAGCAGTTAAATGGAAGAGGGCGTTTAGGCAGAGACTGGAGCTCGCCGAAAGAAGGCGGTATCTGGATGTCTTTTATCTTAAATCCGAAACTTCCTGTGTCAAGCTGCCCTATGCTTACCCTTGTGGCGGCAATGGCGGTGAATAGTGCCATAAGGCGTGTAAGCGGACTTGCTTCCTTTATTAAGTGGCCAAATGATATCGTTGTTAATGGAAAAAAAGTATGTGGAATATTAACAGAAATCACGACAGGGAGAGCGACCACCGGTGGCGTTGCCATAAATAATACTGCCGGACCAATAAATACAGTCAGGTCAGAGGCGGCCTCTGAACAAGGAAGGTCTGATACAGAGGAAATAAATATCATCCTTGGAATTGGAATCAATGCCAATAGAAAAGAATTTCCCAGTGAGTTACATTCAAAGGCTACTTCTCTTTCCTTAGAAAAAGGAGAGGACTTAAATCGCGGCTGTCTCATTGCAGAAATCTGCAACAGTCTGGAGAAGTATTATGAAGAATTTGTACATCAGGGTGATTTAGCGGAATTAAAAGCAGAATATGAAGAATATCTGATTAATAAAGGGAAACAGGTTCTTGTGTTGAAAGAAGAGGAGGAATACCCCGGAATAGCTTTGGGAATCAATGAACAGGGGGCTCTTTTGATTGAAACAAAAGAGAATGGTGTAGAAACAATAGTTTCAGGGGAAGTGTCTGTAAGAGGCATTCTTGGTTACGTTTAAAAATATTTATAGAATCTTTTGCACAAACTTAAAGTTTATTGAGAAAGGCATGGTTGTTAATGGAGAAAAAAGCGACAATACGTGATGTGGCTAAGTACGCTGGAGTATCAGTAGCCTCAGTGTCCTATGCTCTGAATGGCGTGGAAAAGATTACACCAGAGACAAAGGCAAGAATCTTAAAGGCTATTGAAGAATTGGATTATAAACCGAATATGACCGCCAGGTGCCTCTCAAACGGGGATTCCAGGTTAATAGGCGTTACTCTTCCTATAACGGAGGCGGGTGATGTACCGGGAGTATTATTGGATAACCCCTTTTTTGGCGAATTTATCAGTGGTATAGAATATACCATCCGCAATAAAGGCTATGACATCCTGCTGTCCGGAGTAGAAACCAATGAACAGTACAAAGACTGGATATTACAGCGAAAGCTGGATGGTATTATTATGTTAGGGGTCTATCCTAAGAGTATTTTCGATGAGATTACCAATATCGGAGTCCCTGTAGTTCTTACAGACTCCTATGAAGAATATACAAGCGGTTTTCACAGGGTAATGATAGAGGATGAATTAGGGGCTTATACGGCGGTAAAGTATCTTATTAGCAAAGGGCATACAGAGATAGCCATCGCTACTGGAAATATTAAAAACAGTCATATAAACCGCCTGCGTTACCAGGGATATCAGAGGGCTTTAGAAGAAGCCTGCCTGCCCGTAAGAGATGAGCTGTTTTATGAGAATTTTGTTTCTCTGGATGGCGGATATCAAATTGGTAAGAAAATATTAAGCTCCAATGCAAAGGCAACTGCTATTTTTGCCGTAGCAGATGTTATGGCGATTGGATTTATGAAAGCTTTTCAGGAAGTGAATAAGAAAATACCCGAGGATTTTTCTGTAGTAGGTTTTGATGGTATCAAGTTTGGCCAGTACATAACTCCCAGCCTGACAACCATAAAGCAGGACAGTGTAAAAAAGGGTATGGAAGCAGCCAAAATGCTCCTTGATGATCTGGCAAGCGGCAAAAGAGGAAATGAAACTGTCATACTAAAGCCGGAACTTGT
>JAEXGM010000029.1 GCA_023450835.1 Bacillota bacterium
TTTACAGCTAACACCATATTTCTTTGCAATTATCTCAATGCTACCTTTTCCGGACAAGTATTCATGTACTGCTTGTAATTTTTCTTCTGGTGATCTATTTCTTGGCACAGAAAATGCTCCCTCCTAAACGACAAGCTTTTATTATTTTACTTGTCTACCTAGAAGGAAGCATATCATTATGCTATAAGGCATATCAGAGGCCTTTTTATCTGCGTACTTGTGGCACCTATTGATTTAGGATAACTTTTACATAATCTGAGTAGCCGACAATAGTTCTTTGCTGTTTGTAAGGAAATTACATATTATTTAATCATCTGGCAGCAGCTCGTTTAAAGTTGCCATGTCTTTCATCTTAATTCTTGCAACTGTTATAATTTAATTAATTATATCTGGCCTTTTTTGATTCTTCCTGTTCATTACATAGTGCTTCAAGTCCTAAGCGAATAGTTCTACAGTTACTTCTGAGTGGGTTTGAAAGCGGCACTCAGGCCAACCTTTTTTATTATCCGATGGCAGTGAATCGGCGCTATAATTCTTGCTATTGGTTCAATGAACCATAAAAGTGAGGGGAGGAGGTCTGCTGATAATAAAGATATTTATGAGGCAGGTATAGAATGTTTTGGTAATTTTTACTGGCACACTTGGTGGCACATATTGATGGCAAGCGATTTCAGTTATAGAATTATTAATAATATAGGCTTATATGGACATTAAAATAACCGGAACCGGAATAGAGAAATATTTTTAAGTAAGGGAGACATCGTATGCTTAACATAGCCATCTGTGACGATGATACAATTATTTTAGAGCACATGGGTGAACTCATAAAAAAAGAAGTCGGTGATGAACATAAAATTTCGATGCATTGTAATGGATACGCCCTGGAGCTATATGTAGATGAAACCATCAAGGGGAATTTAGATGTATTGTTCATAGATATTGATTTGGTAACACTCAATGGAATAGAGATAGCCAAAAGATTGAAAATGAAATATCCCCATATAAAAATCATTTTTGTTACTGGTCACATTAATTATGCACAAAATATTTTTGAATCACAGCCAACTTATTTTTTAACCAAGCCGATTCAAAGAGACAAACTGGCGCTGGCTATAAGCATGGCAAAACAATCACTTGAAAATGATATAAGGAGGACAATATCCTTTACTGCGAAAGGTTATGTTGTAAAGGTCATGCTTAATAATGTGAAATACATTGAAAGTTCACGAAGAACGGCCATAGTCCATGAATCTGATATTGACAGAGAAGTATATGAACGGCTGAATGAAATTGAGCGGCGTCTGCCTGATAATTTTTTAAGATGTCATCAAAGCTATATTGTAAACATGGATCGTGTGAGGCACTTAAATATGTATTGCTTTCTTCTTAATAGCGGGGAGAAAATTCCAGTCAGTCAATCACAATACAACCATGCAAAAAAAATATTTATGAAGTACTTGGGGGATAGCTTGTGAGTTTGTGGATTTTAGAGTGGCTTAACGTATTTGTGCAGATTTTGTTAGCATCGATATTTTTAGTTAGTGTTGTTAAATTAAAACGCAGTTCTGGCATAACGATTTTAATATTAACGACAATACAGCTTTTCGCCTATTTAGGGACGGTTTTTTTAAAAAATATAATCGTATTAAAAGTACCTGTTATGTTTGCTCTGATAATAGGTGGTATATTGTATGTTTCAAAAGACAATAAAAAGACGAGTATGTTGCTGTCTTTTGCTTTTCTTGTAATCCGTATATTCTCGGAGGCTCTGTCGCTAATCTTATATAATTTTCTTACTAAATTTCATTATTTCCCCCTTCAAAAAATTTATGAATTGGAAGCTGCCAAGATTGTATGTAATACAATTTTTAGCCTTATATTTTTGGGAGGTTCCATGATCTTCGTTGTTTTCTGGAAAAAAATTAAAGGAATGATCAGATATAAATTAGTTGGTTTTTTAGTAATATTTCCTTTATCTCAAATTTTATTGCTATCAGGTGTATATTATCAAAACCCTGCAGAGATTTCAGACAGTACTTTATTTTATGGAACAGTATGCCTGGTTACAGCTATTATTGCGGACTATTTGATGTATAAAAACATAAGTCAAACAACGAAATATATAGAGGAGGAACAAGAGTTTGAATTTGCCAAATTGCAGAGAAAACTACAGTTTGAATATTATCAATTAGCATCAGAAAACGCAGAAGAAGCCGCTGCCCTAAAACATGAAATCAATAATCATTTACAGCTTGCATATGCCCTTTTTAGCCAGAAAGATAAAAACAAAGTAAAAGCAATGCAGCTTGTAGAAGAAATTGAAAAAAAGGTAAATGTTCTTAATAAAATAGTTTATTGCGGTAACTCAATTATAAATACTATTTTGGCCATAAAAACAGCAGAAGCGAACTCATTTGGAATTGAAACAGATATTCAAATCGGGAGCATAGAAAACATTGTTATAGCAGATATAGATTTGTGCAGTATCTTTTCGAATCTATACGACAATGCGATTGAAGCCTGTAAAAAATACCAGAATAAAAATAAAAGGATTATTATTAAAGCCGGAGAGCGGTCAGGTTATTTAGTGATTAAAGTTTCCAATTTTTGTGCTGAGGATATCCAGGTTAATCAGGACGGTTATATAGCAACATCAAAAAAGAATAAGAAAGAACATGGATACGGTTTAAAGCTGATTCGTGCAATTGCACAAAAATATGACGGAGCAACGAATATTTCATTGGAAGATGGGGTATTTGAGGTTGTAGTTTCGTTAAAAATAAACCTTAAAATTTATTGATTTTTACATTTTAGCGGTTGATTTGTCGAAAGAAAGAAAATTACCAGAATTATCTAATATAATTTAGAAAAATAGAAATTTAATAATAGGTGTAGGGAGGTATTTGTGTGGCTATTATTGAGCGGATAAAGTATGACGGCCCGGTAGACGGCACTTCGTGGCTTGTACATAAATATTCCTCAGATAAGTTTGTTTTAGGTTCGCAGCTAATAGTAAATCAAGGGCAGGAAGCCCTTTTCTTTAAGGGCGGTGAAGCTCTTGATCTGTTCGGGCCGGGTACACATACCCTAAAGACAGGCAACCTGCCGCTTTTAAATAAGCTGGTCAATCTTCCCTTCGGCGGCGAAACGCCCTTTGCGGCAGAAATTTATTATGTAAATAAAACCTCTGAATTAAGCATGAAGTGGGGAACTGCAAACCCTATTCCCTTTGAAGATCCTAAATATGGTTTGCTGCTGTCTGTTCGGGCCCACGGACAATATGGAATTACCATAAATGACATAAGGCTTTTTGTCTCCCGGATTATCGGTGCAATTCCAAATGGGACAACTGCCGATTATGTCGTGGTATCGAAATATTTTAATGGTCTTATCAACACAAAAATAAAAGATATTACGGCAAAATATATGATTCGCAGGCAAATTTCGTTTTTGGAAATTACTGCTTATCTTAACGAGCTTTCCACGGAATACAAAGGGGCTATTGACGAAGAATTTGAGAGGTTCGGTATTGAGGTAATAAACTTCTTTGTTGAAACTATTAGTCCCCCAAAAGAAGAATATGAGAAATTGCGGGAATATAAGGAAGAGTTGGCACTTGGTGTGGGCTTTTATGATAAAAGGCGCTCTTTCGATGTACTAGATAAATTGGCGGACAATCCGGGAGCTGGAGAAATGGCAACAGCCGGCATGGGTTTGGGGATGGGACTTGGAGCGGCCGAGGCGGCCGGTAATGCTTTTGGAAATTTGATGAATCATCTTAATGCTAATGCACAGGTGTCTGTACCTGTCATGAATACAAGAACATGTCCGTCCTGTCACACAAATGTTCCTGCAAATTTGAAGTTTTGCAGTGAATGCGGGAGGAAAATGACATCAGAAGTTAAATGTCCGTTCTGCGGAGCAGCAGTACTCATAAATATGAAATTTTGTGGTGAGTGTGGAAGGTCTGTGGGAAATACCAGATGCCCGGACTGCGGAACTGAAAATCCACTTGGCATAAAATTCTGCGGTAATTGTGGCAGGAAGATAGGAGGTGAATAGGGATGAATAGCTCAGTTGAGGTTTTGGTTTTAGAGTGTCCGCAATGCGCCGCTCCCGTTCAGAAGGGCAGTAATATTTGTCCTAATTGTTTTTCTGAATACATGGTAAGGTCGGTCAATAAGTTGCATTCACTTGGCGGCGGAGCGGTGGATAAATATCTGAGTGCCTATCGTAAAGGGCTGGCAAGCAGTGGGGAAAGTATGGAAATACATTTCTCTATGGGGCTGTGCTTTCTGGAAAAGAAGCTCTACGACTATGCTATTAAATCTTTCGAGAAAGCGATTGGTTTATTGCCGGAGAACGGGGATGTCTACTATTACGCAGCAATCAGCATCTTAAAAGGCAGGAAGCCTTTTATCCTTTCGAGAATAGAAATTAATAAAATGGAGGAATATCTGCAGGTAGCCTTGATGCTGGAACCAAGGGGTATATATTACTACTTTCAGGCTTATATAAAGTATGATTATTTCAGTAGAAAAGCATATAAAACCTTTCCCACTTACATTGAGTGTTTGGATAAGGCCAGAGAAAATGGTCTTCTAGATGATGAAGCACAGACATTCTATGAAACAGCGGGAGTAGACAGACCAGGTTTTCTTTGAGAATTTAGGAAAGTGGTGATATCGGCACTTTCATAAATAAAATAAACGATATTTAACGGGAGGTACCTATAATGAGTGTATTAGGAAATGTGGCAGGCATGGCAGGCGGCGCGGCATTCAGCGCAACAGCGAAAAAGGCGGAGTTAGTTGCCCGTAAGCAGGGAAGAACAGCAGAACAGAGGGATGTATTAGATTATTTCTATGCTTCCGGAGGATGCGGATGTATGTCAAAAGCCTTTGGAGGGCTGACGGATGAGAAATATGAGGAGTTGGTAAGGCGCAAAGCAACCGAGGCGGACTTTAAACGGGTTGCTCTTGCAAGAATTGGTGTTGACGAATCCCAAGTACAGGAAATTGCTCCAATCAATTTTGAAGGTTATTACATATCTAACACCATTGGAAGGGATACGAAGAGAGGGAAAGACAACATTTGGAGAAGTTCAGGTTACCAGATCACGTGGCTTTTTTTCGGAAATGAGGAAATTTATATTTATCAGCATACATTTGACATGACCGAAGAAACAAAATCTGACAGAGTTTTAGAGTATTCTTATAAGGATATTACTTCTTTTTCGACAAAATGGGAAACTGAAGAAGTATATGTACAATCCGGTTCCGGCTGCCTTGGCCAGCCGACCTACATAAGACAGGGGGTGGAAACTAGAACTTTTCATATAACTGTGCCCGGAGACGAATTTAGGTGTACTATTAATCAGAAGGGAGATCAAGAGGATGCTTTAAAAGGGATGATTAATAAATTCAGAGAGAAGAAGGCGCTGTAAATGCTGTTCACATTCAGAAGAAGTTTTATAGTGTGCCAGGAAGCACCTCCAACGGAGGAGGAAATTGAGGCAAGGGATTATGTACAAAAGCGTGAGCTTCCCCGCCCTGAAACAAGCGTAAAAAAGGCATTGGGTTGGTGCGGAGGATTTGTTTTGTGTACAATTCTCATTACCTATTTGACATACATATCTTTAGATTTTATGGACGATCTCTCTTTATCGCAGGAACTAAGTAATTTTACGGGCAAGCATACTGTGCAAGGGGTATTCGGCCTTTATGGAATTGTGTTTATGATAGGATTTCTTTTGTGTTTGAAATCCGCAATGATAGGTGTAATACGTCTATATCAACATTATGCACCGGAAAATGTGCGAAGAAAGTGTTTGTTTAAACCAACTTGTTCAGAATATATGATTTTGGCAATAAAAAAATATGGAGTAATCAGAGGCAGTATAAAAGGGACAGTGCGACTTGTGTGCAAATGCAAGGGAATAGTCTATAGAATTGACTATCCGTAATAATTCGGGGAGGTTTTAGTATATGCAGCAGGATTTTAGTTTTATCTTCGGTGCAAGGGCGGCGGATTCTATGTGGGTGACCAGTATCATATTTTCTTTGATTGCGCTTGGTGTTGGGTTGATTTTGAATTTTCTTCCAATTCTGATTGCAATGATGAAGGGCTCATTCAATCTAAGACAGGTTGTAATGCTTAATCTTGTGTGTTTTGTTGCCGGGATTGGTAACGGGATTTTGTTCGGGGTATTGATTCGTGTGCCGATAATTGCAGGACTCATATCAATCGTGATTTTCATTGTCTGGATTATAACATTAGTGAAGGCAATACGGGGATATTGACAAAAATAGCGAACTATCCTCGTGACATTGTATTCTTTAATGCTGTGAGGATAGTTTTTTCAAAATTGGAAAGCGGTGATTTGTAGTGAAAGAATATTTTGTTACAATCTTTTTTAATAAAACAATTATACAGGAAAAGCTGACTGTTTTATCAGACCTTTGTGTTGACGGTTTTTTACCTGACCACCTTTATAGCCAGTTCCCAATCGTGTTTCCATTTTACAAAACCGGAGACATCTATATATATAAAGCTCTACACAGTTTTAACGGCGAAATATTGATTAAGGGGCAGCCAGCACCCAATCACATAATAAGCCATGGTGACTATGTTACTGTAAAAAATGCAGAAAGCACGGAGATATATAGCTTTTTATTTGTTGATTCAGAAAAAAGCAATTTAGGCTTTAAAAAATATAATCTGGGGAAAAATGTGAACATATTTATTGGCAGATTGCCGGAAATGAATATTTGCTATGATATAAACTCCAGCGTTTCAAGAAAACACGCTGCCATTCGAACAGAGGCAGACGGAGGGGCTTATATTGAGGATCTTTCCCGGAAAAGCGGCATATTTTTAAACGGAATCCGTACAAATTCCGCTAAATTGTCCCTGTATGACGAAATATATATTATGGGACTTACCATAATTTACATGGGAAATTATATAGCAGTTAAAAATATGAATGTAACATGTAAATTGCAGGAAGCAGACAGTTTCCTAATGAAAGAAATAGTGAAAGTGAAGGAGCGGAAAGTATATTTTGTCCGCAGTCCTCGTATATTAAAATCACTTGACGTCGGCATTTATGAAATTGACCCACCTACCACGCCACAGACATCAAAGAAAATACCGGCAATGTTGACAATGGGGCCTACACTCACTATGTCAATCGCAATGATAACAGGTTTAGGTTTTTCAGTTACCAGCCTATCCACAGGAGGCAGTGTTCAATCAGTGGCTACAAGCGGTGCAATGGCATTTAGTATGATGTTGGGCGCAATTTTATGGCCGACTCTGCTTAACAATTATCAAAGACGGCAGGAAGCCGCTGACGAGAAATACCGGCGGGAGAAATATGTTCAGTATATTAGTAAAAAAGACAAAGATTTAGAAGCAAAATATAAACGAAACACTCGAATATGGAATGACGTGTTATCACCGGAACCTTCGATGTTAAGCTCATTGGTTGACGACGACCATAGAAAATTACGGTTATGGGAACGTTCGTATTCTGACAAGGATTTTCTTCATGTTCGTATTGGCAGAGGGGAACGCAGTTTAGGCATTGATATTCAGCTGCCCAAAGATGGTTTTACATTAGACCATGACGAATTAATGGAGCTGCCTAAAGAAATTGCGCAAAAGTATTCCGTATTGAAAGATGTCCCCATAATGCTTCCCTTGAAAGAGCAAGCCACAGTGGGGGTTATAGGAAATCATACTAATATTTTTAGCATAGCAAAGGGAATTGCTTTAAACATTACGGCATTGCATTCATATGACGAGGTGAAGATTGTGTTTATCTGCGGTAAAGAGGAGGCTGGTGATTTTTCTTGGATGAAGGAATTACCCCACATTTGGAGTCCGGACCACAATATTAGATATGTTGCTGAAAACGCAGGTGAAGCTCATCAGGTGTTCAATGCTATAGATGATATTGTAAAAGAAAGGGAATTGGATAGAGAGGATAGAAAAAAAGGCATACAAATACCACATTTTGTATTTTTTATAACAGACCCGGCTTTGATTGAGAATGAGCCGTTACTTCGTTATATTGAAAATCCAAATAATCAGGTAGGAATATCAAGCTTGTTTTTGTATGGCGATATTGCGAAACTTCCGAAGGATTGCAGCGTTATCATTCAAAGCGATGACAGTGTATGCGGATATTACAGTAAAAACAGAAATGACAATAAATTTATACCTTTTCAAATAGATGTTGTAGATGGGGCTAAACTGAACGACTTCGGCAAAAAGCTGTCAAATTTGCCTGTGAGAGTGGACAGCAGAAATTTGACTGTTCCGGATAAGGTTACATTTTTACAGATGTATAAGACGGGAAATGTTGCCGGACTTGATATTGAGCGGCGTTGGGGCAGCAATGCATCAAATAAAACCCTTGCCGCCTTAATTGGCGTTAAGGCCGGTGGAGAATCTTTTTCATTAGATATTCACGAAGCATATCATGGTTGCCATGGTCTGGTTGCTGGAATGACTGGCTCAGGAAAAAGTGAGTTTTTACAGGAATATGTGCTTTCCCTTGCTGTAAATTACAGTCCCAATGAAGTGGCCTTTGTATTGGTGGATTTCAAGGGCGGCGATATGGCGCGCCCCTTTATGTCGAAGGAACAGACTGAAAACACTCCTTATGTTCCACCGCTTCCGCATTTGGCAGCTATAATATCTAATCTTTCAGGCAATATCTTATACCGGGCGCTTGTATCATTTGATGCGGAAATCAAAACGCGTCAAAAACTTTTCAATGCTTCGGCGGCTGCACTTGGTATTGATAAGATTGATATAAATACATACCATAAATATTTTAAAGAAGGCAGGTTAAAAACACCCCTTCCTCACTTGATTATCATTATTGATGAATTTGCACAGTTGAAAACCCAGCATCCGGATTTTTTGGCACAGCTTATTAACGTGGCACAGGTAGGGCGCAGTCTGGGGATTCATCTGATACTGGCTACACAAAAACCCAGCGGCATGGTCGATCCTCAAATATGGAGCAATTCGAGGTTTCATGTATGTCTGAAAGTCTTAGATAAGCAGGACAGTGCAGAAATGATAAACCGCCCTGATGCCGCAATGATTAAACAACCCGGCAGATGCTTTGTTCAGGTGGGATATGACGAGGTGTTTGAGTGCTTGCAATCGGGATATAGCGGTGCTGATTACATCCCTTCCAATTTCTTTTTAAACGACGATGAAATAACAGTACATATGGTTGACAACACTGCTACTCCTTTACGAAGCGCAAAGGACGTTACAACGGGACAAAAATCCGGGCGGACCCAGCTTGAAGAAACAGTAAAACAAATAATAGCAATCGGTCAAATCAAAAATTTGAGAGTAAAGCCCTTGTGGTGCCCTCTGTTGCCTGATGAGATTTATTTGGAGGATTTACAGATGGAACAAGTTCCCGAAAAGCGCTCATTGTCAGCCATAATCGCTCTGTTAGACAATGTAAAAACACAAACACAGACTGTCCTTGAAATTAATTTGCTGCAAATTGGACATATTGCTTTATACGGAGCTTCAGGAACAGGAAAGACCACATTTTTGCAAACTTTATTATACTCCCTTGCGACGCGATATACACCGGAGGACATGAATTTATATGTGTTGGATTTTGGAGGCCGTTCACTTCATTACATGAACTTGCTTCCCCACTGCGGGGACGTTGTATTTTCAGATAATGAAGAGCAGACAGTGTACACCCTTGATGCTATTCAAAGCATAATTGATGAGCGTAAACGGTTGTTTGCTTCAAAGAACTGTGGTTCTTATTCCGAATTCCTAAATGCTACAGGAGAGGTGATACCCGCAATCCTTTTTGTTATTGATAATTATGCCCCCTTTAGAGAACGGTTCTACAAGCTGGAGGAAGATGTTGTAAATATAATAAGCAGTGGCAAAACATATGGCGTGTTTGCTATTATCACGGGGAACAGCAAAAATGCGATTTACTATAAGGTGACTGAACATATATCTGCGTTCTTCACTCTTAAGATGAACGATAATATGAATTATCGTGATATTTTGAATGTATCTATTCCAGTTGAACCCGAAAATGTAAAAGGCAGAGGTATTACAATTATTGATGATGATGTTGTTGAGTTTCAAACGGCGTTGGCAGTAAGAGGTGAGAATGAAGCTGAAAGAATACAAAAAATATCCGGTCAATTTAACGCCATATCAAAAGAATGGACAGGAGCCCGACCGGGTCTAAAGGTTTCGGGTAACAATGAAAAAAGCGCTTTAACATCAAAGGAGCGACAGGCTGTTATTTCAAATCCGGTAAGCGGGGCCAAAGCAGAAGCTCCTGATCAGATAGAAATTACACCACACACTCTATTTACAGGGAAGTCACTTTCGGGGGCAATATTATATGGGATAGAGCTTTCAAATCTTCAGAATATGTTTGTTGGCGGTACCGATAATGAGGATATCATATCAGCGCTTAAATTTTATGTGAAGAATATTATGGAGCAGCCGAATCGCAGGCTGACAATAGTTGATGATGAAAATGAATTATTAAAAGAATGTTCGGGTGATTATGAAAATTCAGCCTATATCAATACTGCAAAGGGTTTTACCAAGTTTTTGAATAGATTGGAAAAGGCCTGTGGGGAAAGGTCTGAAAAATTGAGGGAGATGAAAGAAGACCCAATTCCCGATGATGTGATTTATGGTAATATGTATTCTTTTGAAAGAGAATTTGTTATCATATCGGACTTTGCTGCTTTTTATAACATGATAACAGATAAGGATGCGGATAAATTCACAGAAATAGCAAAGCAGACGGCAGGACTAGGTATTTACATTATTACCTCCTCAAATATTGATTCGTTACCAATATATAACAACACAGAGCTTTACAGCTATCTTATAAAAGCACCGGTTGGCATTATATGTGCTGATGGAATCAAAAAGGAAAAAGCCGGTCTATTATGTGATGATATGATAAGCGTTGCAATTTCTCAGCCTAAGGCTCCTGCAAAAGGTCAGGGAATATTCTATATTCATAACCGTAGTGTAATGATTAAAAGAGAGGGATGTTGATATGTCAGGCCAAACAAAGAAACTACTGTTTTCAAATCCGGAGTTCATTATGCTTTCTATGCTGCTGGGTACAGATAAAATCATAGGCTTTGACGATGCAGAAGGAATTGCGCAGATGGATGAGGAACAGCTCGCAGGTAAGTGGAGTGAAGTGAAGCAGGGACTTCAGGAAAAAGGATATATAAAAGAAGAGACGGATGATTCTTTACAAATAGAGGAAGATGTATGCTCCTTAATAAATCACTATATAAACAGCGACAGGTATTTACAAATTCTTATTGCAAAAAAAGGAATGGATATTTCGGATGAGTTCTTATTTTTTGTAGAGAGAGAAAGCATTAATTTTACTGTTTCACCTGATGATAATGGAGTAACAGGTACAATAGCAAATGGCTCCTTCACTGTAAAACAAATTTTACAAAGATACATTGATGTAAGCGGGGAGATCGAAAAGATCATAGTCACTGGTAACAAAGCCGTGCTTTCTAAAGCTCGCTATTATGAGTTTATGTCCTACATGAATTTAGGAGAGTTAGCGAAATTCGAAAGATTACTTGCTGATGCTGGAATGGATGAGAATGCCGCTTCCGATGCGGCAGAATGTTTTTTGAATAAAGAGGAGTTTGTCAATATTACCGGCGTGAGTGTAAGTAATCCTACTATTTTACCATGGATGATGATGTTCCTATTTGGAAAACATAGCATATTTTCTATGAATGTCAATGAAAACTGTGAAGAAACGTTTATACTTACGGCTATGGATAAAAATGATTTTTGGGAAACTATTTCAGATGCTGTGGATGAAAGGCTGGTGTAACGGACGTGAAGGATAAACTTTGTGTGAATGTTAATATTCCTGCTGTAAATAAAAGCCATGACTTTATTGTACCTTCTACAATGGGCATTGGGAAAATCATTTGCCTCATGGCTCTAACTATTTCAGAAGAGTATGGAATAGCATATAAATTTGAGGAAGCGATGCTTGTGGATGTCCATGACAATATGGTATTAAACAACAATTGTAGCATGAAACAAATGGGGATAGAGAACGGAGCAAAACTGATTCTGATATGAAAGGGGCGGTTAGGATGACTGTGTTCAGGATTAACTATTCAAAGGTAATTTCACAGGCAGATACGATAAATAGACTGGCCGGGGACTTTCATGCTCAGATTCGCCAGTTTGAAGCTATGGAGCAGGATGTTCGTTCGAATTGGAAGGGACAGGCAGCGGATGCTTTTCTGGGGCAGACCGCCGCATTAAGAGCGGATATGAACATCACTTACCGTAAAACCATCGATTTATCAAACACCATAAAGAATGCAGCCTTTCGTATACAGCGAGAGGATGAGGCGGCCGAAGCAAGAGTAAGACAACTTGCTCAAAGCAAAAAATAATTTTTATAAACCGAAAGGAGATCATGATTATGGCAGGAGCAAATTTTACAGTGGAAACCGCTGATTTAAGAAAATCAGCAAGTGTGATTGAGGAGAAAACTGCACGGTACGATGCGGAATGGGCAAAGATCTATTTAGAAATCGCCAACCTTCGTGTCGAATGGCAGGGTCAGTCAAGCGACCAATTTAACAAACAGATTGAAGGGTACCGAAATGATTTTGAAGAGCTTGCCAAAATTCTCAGAAGCTACTCAGAGTTTTTGAAAACAACCGCTGATAGAATTGAGAAAACGGAAAATGGAGTGAAGGATTCGGCAGGTCAGCTCTACACAGGCAGGTAATTATAAACAAAACTTATTATTCGAAAGGGAGGTCAGTTAATATGGCACAGATAAAAGTGAATTCCACAACAATGAAAGACAAATCCAATACTTTGAAAAACATCGCAAAATCTATTAAGGGTTTTACAGATGAAATGGCCACTGAGATGAGTCATTTGCACAGCGTGTGGGAAGGTGAGGTTGCTGAAACTACTGTAAACAAATTTAAGGGACTGACAGATGACTTTCAGGAGCGTTTTGATACGATCAACGCTTATGCGGATTTCCTTAATAATGCTGCTGCTGAATGGGATAGGGTAAATGCTGAAAATCTACAGGCGGCACAAGGCCAGCAGAACTAAGCGTATTTGTTATAACCTGTGCTTCTTTGCTGCGTAAAGAAGCACAGGTTATTGATGTTTCGTTAATACCCGGATTGATTAAAATGGTTAGATGAAAGAAGAAACAGCATTTTAAGTCAGACGAGGCGGTGAGAATATTGGCATATATTTATGTAAATAAGTCGAAGTTTCATACATTGGAGGCTTCTGTAAAACAAATAGAAAAAAAAGTGGAAAACATAGAGGATGATTTTAAAAATGTTACAAATCGTCTCGATTGGGACATTACATCTGCATCGGGTATCCTTGCAGCAATATCCAAAATTGAATCAGAAATGGAAGATCAATGTGCTTCCCTTGGGAAAATAGCTTCCTTTTTATCGTTTGCCAAAAATCAATATAACAGTTTAGACACTGTAAATGAAGGCGCATTTAAAAAATTTTGGATTGCTTCCGAATTTACGATTAGAACGAATCCGATTGTAAACAGTATAGTTGGTTGGTTTAGTGATAAAATTAGAGAAAAGATTCATAAATTCATTGGCAATCAGAAAAAAAATACAATTAAGGTTGCCATTGATTTAATTCCCCGTTTACTGGGATATAAATCAATAACGCCATATAAATTAGTCAGGGCCATTAAGGCAAGTATCCGAAAGGTCAAATGTATAAAAGAACCATATCAAGTAGAAACAATGGTAAAAATGGCTGCGGCGAAAGCTAATAATATTGGTCTTACATCCATAATATCACGAATGAAGAATGCCATGTCAACGGCTAAAACCACAATTATGAAAAGCGCAGGGAAAGTGGCAATTGTGGGCGCAATATTGGAAGCGGCCGAGGGAGCATATTATGGCTTTAAGAACAAGGAACCTTTTAACAAAATTATGGCAGGGGCGGGGTTTGATCTCATAGCTGGGGGAAGTAAGGCAGTGGCTTCTATAGCTGTTACAGCAGTTGCCTCTGCTGCAGTTGTGGCTGTGTTACCTCTAGCAATTCCTGGCACACTGGTAACAGCTGCCGCCCTTGTAACAGGTGCAGTTGCCGGGGGATTTGCAAGTGGAATGATTGGGAAAATTGTTGGCACTCCTGATGGTAAAGGGTATAAACTTCTCAAAGATAAAGAGCAAAATTCCGTCACTATCCGAGAGTGGTTTGTTAATACAATTCCTAATTATGTGGAAGATACTTCTTACAACATAAAAACGGCTATAACCGGCGGAATGAGAGTTACAATACCAAATCCAGACTATGGTTGTGTGCCGTGTTATTAAAACAAAAACAGGAGGGTCATAAGTATGACAAATTTACTGCCCATTGGTTCTGTTATAACGCTAAAAGAAGGCGAAAAAAAGCTGATGATTTACGGTAGGGTGCAGTTCAATACGGAAATTAATATGGCTTTTGATTATTTAGGGTGTTTTTATCCGGAGGGTAATATCGGAGAAGAGTATAATTTTCTCTTTAACCATGAGGATATTGGTACTGTTCATTTTATAGGGTTTGTAAGTGTAGAGGAACAGGCATATGTGCAGGAAATAGATGAATTCTTGAAAAAGAATGTTGAGTAATTGAGTATGAATATTACCGCTTATGTAATTTCACATATAGGATTAGTACGTCAAAATCAGGAAGATAATTTTATGTTGGACGGAACGATAATTACAACCTCCATGCAACAGAAAATAAAGCTGCAGGAGAATTGCTTTGTTACGGAAATTCAGAAGATAAATGGTAATTCTGCTATTTTTGCAGTCAGCGATGGTATGGGCGGACATAATGCCGGCGAAGTCGCAAGTTATACTGTTGTACGTAAGCTTGCCGAATTCCGACTGATGATATTAAGTGCATTAGATTATATTGTAGCTTTTCAAAACTGTGTGGATGAAATCAACAGAGAAATTCTGCAACTAGGAAAGGGACATAAAGAAATGGCCGGTATGGGCGCAACACTGGCAGCCTTACTTGTTAAGAACGGGCAGGTGGCAGCCATGAACCTGGGCGATAGCCGTATATATAGATATGATGGCGAAAAGTTCGCGCAAATTACATCGGACCATACAGAGGGGCAGCGTCTATTAAATTTAAAGCTGATGACATCGGAAGAGCTCTCGAACTTTCCATCTCGAAAATCACTTAACCGGTATTTGGGAATCCCCTTGCAGGAAGGACAGTTAAAAGCGGATGTTTACGAAGTAAAGGTTCAAAGAGAGAAGGAATGGTTTTTAATTTGCAGTGACGGCTTAACAGATGCCGTTGAAAATACAATGATAGAGAGGACATTGCAACAGCATTTTTATGATGAAAATTTGCATACTACCGTTGAGGAGTTAGTTCAACTAGGACTTTGTGGCACAGATGGCAATAATGGAAGTGGAGATAACGTAACGGTAATACTTGTGCAAATCAAAGGGAAACAGGAGGTATTAAAGTGAATTGTAAATTTTGTGGGACACAGCTAAGCACAGGAGATATTGCATGTCCTGCTTGCGGTGCAAAAGTGTCAGCAGGTAATTTGGCGGAACAAATTTTAACAGGGAGTAAGTCAGAGTATTCTACATCCTATGTTGGAGGAGTTCCAATGGCTAAGTTATCAGTTTATTGTTGGGTACTTATGTTTATTTTATCTATTGTGCATTTTCAGTTTATGGGGGGAGTGCGTTTTTATATGGACATAGGGCAAATTGCTATTTGGGGTTCTCTGGCTTTATTGGCTGGCACATTTGTTACTGCGAGAAATGGCCGTAAGGAACTGATGCTGTTTCCTATAGGATTTTATCTGATAGCATCCTTGGCGGAGCTGTTTCTTTTTGGAAGAATATACTATTTTGACTGGTTATATCTTTTATATTTGGCGCTGGTAGCTGTGGTAGCTTTCGTATTTTTTCACACCGCTAAAAATAGACTGCCTATGAGGCGGGTAGCTGTAGTTAGCATAATGTGCTTTGTTGTCTGGTGCGGGACAGCTTTGATTGGTTATTCAATTTTCTATTGGTCTGTTTATGGTATTTCAATGGGAGTCATCAATGGTTTTGGGATACCTTTTCGATCCGGCACTATAAAAGATTTGACCTTCTTTGCCGGAACGGCTTTATTCTGTTGGCAAGATTAAGTTATTTTAATAACTATGCTCAAAGGCAGAGATGGAGGTGATAACATGAATGAAAAGAACTTGCTGGGACAAACCATACTCGAATATACGGTAGAGGAGCTGATTGGGTCAGGCGGTTTTGGGACAGTGTATAAAGTTTCAAAGAGTAATGTGTCAGGTTCTTACTCAAGAGCCTTGAAGCATATTGTAATACCTTCGCAAAAACAGTACGCTGCGGTCTTAAATTCAATGGGCGGAGATCATGGGAAAGCGGACGATTATTTTGCAAATGTTCTGAAAGATATTGTAAATGAAATCAAAATCCTCAGTTCACTCTCAGGGAAAAATGCCACTAACATCGTTACATATTTTGATAATAAAATTGTGGAGCATAAGAATCCTACATATTATGATATATACATTTTAATGGAATATCTTACTCCTTTTTCAGATTACATTGAGGACAAAGAATTTACTGTTTCAAATGTAATTGATTTAGGGCTTGATATTCTTTCCGCTCTCAAAGTTTGCCATGAAAATGACATTATTCATAGAGATGTTAAGGATGATAATATTTTTGTAACTGCCGACGGCCGCTACAAACTCGGTGATTTTGGCGTTTCGAAAATACTAAAAGAAAATTCAAGGGCGGAATCCATGAAAGGTACACCTGCGTTTATCGCGCCGGAGGTGTATTTGGGCAGTGAAACCTATACAAATTCAGTAGATCTATATTCTCTTGGAATAGTAATGTATCATATTTTAAACCATTCACGCAGTCCATTTATGCCACCGTACCCTAATGCTTATGAACCTTCGGATGAAGATGCAGCTTTTGCGGAACGCATGAAAGGCAGCATACCGCCTGCTCCACAAAGAGCACCGGAAGTTTTGGCGAAGGTATTAATAACTGCAATTTTAAATAAAGATTCCCGCTATCAAACTGTTGATGATTTTTATAGCGATTTAATAGAGGCACGGGATAATCTTACTCCTGAACAGCTTGCGGAAACGTTAAAAACCGTGAAAGTCAACAGAGACCAAGAAACGAATAATAATCCTCCGGATGCTAAAAAGGGATATACTTTAACTATTGGTGAGACATACGAATCAGTTGAAATTCACAATACTTCTCATAGGTCGGATACTCCTGTTGGCAACAGAAAGAATCTCTTTGGGACAATAGGTGAACCCATTGTAGAACCGTCGGAAACATCTAAGCCGGATGTAAATAGTAGGTGTGAAGTGAAATTTAAACCGAAAGAAAAAAAAGGGATAACGCCTGATTACAAGCATATCAGAGCAATAAATGAGCATCCCATTGTACATGAAGATGTAAGACCTATTGAGCACAAAGATTTGAAATGGTTGATATATACAGCACCTATAATTATTGCGTTAATTGGAATTATTGTGTTTTTTATGATTCTCCCTAATATTTATGGACGGTCAGTATCTTTTATTGATTGGCTTTTAAGTAATCCGGAAAATATTATCAGCACACTTAAATCACCGGATACCATATTGCCTAAAATATATAACATCGTGTTTCTAAAAGTTACTTATTATATTTTCTTGATCAGCTTTATCGTTTCTCTGTTCTTTGTCGGTAAAGAGCTGCAGAAAAAAGAAGAACCTAATGCCCCAGGGGCATTATTACACGGTAAAGAAGCATACTTTTTAATTATGAAAATTTCTGCATTAATCAAAGAAGCAAGATTTACTGTAAAAGGCAGTCACATAGACAATTTGGAGCGTCAAGTTAAGTTAATAGAAGAGCGTTTGAAAATTGAAAGGGACTTTGGTGTAGGAAATAGAACGGTCATTGGTATCGAAAATGATATAGCAGAGCAATTATATTATATACGGGAAAATGTTAAAAAGATGAATAAAGGAAATGCAGACGAAATTTGCAAAAATCTTGAATTGGCCTTACAACGGGTATCTGAATTGCTAAAGCAGAGAAAAGATGTATTAAGAAAATAGATATTAAGATGAAACGGAAAGAGAGTGCTTTTGCTATTTTCCAAGTCCTCTGTGTATTTTTGGATTCCCAGATCAGGATGATTATTCCAGTATGTTACTGCATTAACTTTGAATTCTTCCATGTACTATGTAGCTAGGTCTATTCCTCCATATGGTTTATTATGCTTCTATGTTAAGAAATTTCCATATCTAACTTGTAGAATTTATATTCTAGCATTATATATAAAAAATGCAAGGTCTTTGAAAAACTGTTTTTATGTATTGGGCGGTGAATAGTAACGCCTTTTTGATTCGTTTGGCATGAGATTTGTTTGTGGCCCTGATAAGTACATGGTATAATATAAAAAGCCGGACAGTGAAGGAAGTGAGGAGAAGCCTATGGAAAGCTGCATCCATAAATCAGAAGAAATATGTACATATGAGTTAAAGGACAGAGCAGGAATATACCGTGTAGAGCAAGTGGAAGAGCTAAAACTTGCGGCGGCAAGAGGCGAACTGATCTGCAAAGACTGTGGTGCTAAAGTTTATCTGGCAGCAGGCCTCATAAAAGAACCTTACTTTTCTCATTATGACCTTTCCGTCTGTGAATATTTTGCAAACAGGGAATCCGAAGAAGAGATACAGAGAGTTTATAATGGAAAGAGAAAGTTGATTGATTAAAGGGATAGAAGAATCAAAGCGTAGAAGCTTTCACAAAGCGTTGGAAAGGGTAGGGTAGTTAGTATGTTTCAGCCGGGAACAGATTGGAATCCCAAGCAGGCACAGCTAAAAGAGCT
>JAEXGM010000043.1 GCA_023450835.1 Bacillota bacterium
CTAAAATGCCATAAAATATTACTGACAGGTCAAATGATACCAAACTCGCCTTGGTGCGTTTATTAGCATTGAAGGATGAGAGCTCAAACATGGTATCATTTGGCCTAGTAATATTTTCTGCCATTTAAGTGTCATCAGGAAATCCTTCAATAGAAAATCACTAACTATCCTTCAGCATCATCTGTTTGTTTTAAAGTATACTGGTGCTTATCTTTGGATAAAATGCATGGATTATGTTTGGATTACTTTTATTGATTTTTAGAGGTGATATTCAGGAAGTATTAGCGCGGATTCGCTGGATTTTTTTATTATGCCTGCGTTTTTAAATGGCACCCTTGAAAGATTAACCTGTGTTCTTAGCCCAGGTATTATAGAGTGAAGAACTAATCGTATTTTCTGTCATTTAAGTGTTATTAGAAAGACATGCCATGCTGCGTCTACGTTCTTTGGATATCATCTCTAAAAGCTTATCCTGTGTAAGCAGTCCAGTTATAGTTATTTGCAGAACGATGTGCTGGTTATATTCTCTGTCATTTAAGTGTTAACAGAAAGGCCTTCAATAGAAAATCCCTAAATATCATTTAGTATCATCTGCCTGTAAAAAGTATATTGGTGCAATGTTCTTAACGAAAACTATTATTCTCCTAAATTCAGAGATGAGATTCAAGAATCACAAAAAGTATTAGCGCAGCTTTGTTAGATACCCCTATTATGCTTAAATCTATTGAATACCTCCGGAACCCTTCCCGAGGATTGGCTGGATAATGGGCAATATTTCAATTGACCCCTTCAATTCAAACCGTATAATATATGGCACCAATACGACAGTGTATGGATTGGAAGCTTATCTCTTAAACTTAACTCAGTTATTTGCAAAGTAATACATTTGATCCGGTTTTTATATAATTTTATATAATATGAACCTGAGAATAAATAGAGCAGGTTTTATCAACATAACCAGATGGACAGGAAATTGGAGGTTGGTTTTGTATCGAGGGGTTCTTTATGACACTTAGGCGGCAGAAAATGTAACTAGGAAAGACAACGCCATGTTTGAGCGCAGGGATTTACAACGCCAATTCAGTTACAGCGAGTTTGGCGCTGGCTTGACTGTCAGTTACATTGTCTGCCGTCTTAGTGGAATAAAGGTTCTCGAGTAACAAAACCAACCTCCAATTCCCTGCCCATCGTACGTCCCCAAAACCTGTCCTTTATCATCCACTAATGTAAAACCCCCTTGACACCTGAGAGAATTAGGTTAAAATGGTATATAACAAACACAGACAAAAGCGTTGACGAGGAGGAGTACATGTTTTTCCGGATGAACAGAGAGAAGATGGCTGGTGAAAATCTTCGTGATGGGAACATGAAAGTAGCCTTTGAGCTTTGGATCGAACAAAAATCATGATTTTTAAGTAGACTCCAACGGAGATTTCCACCGTTATCAGGGAAAGCGATATCGGAATATTTTATTCCCGTATTGTAGGAGAGCAGAATTCTATTCTGAAATTAGGTGGTACCACGGACACGTTTCGCCCTAAGCAATTTATAATAATAAGTTGCTTAGGGCGTTTTTTGTCTGTTTTGTAATTGTTTTGGGGCATGACATTTTGATGTGATGTCCGGATAAGAGGCGGAGACTGATTTGGTCTTCACGAGTTATTACCAAAATTACAGGAGGTATCAAGGAATGGATAAGAAGTATGATTTCACCAGGACAGAAAAGGAAATGCAGGAACTTTGGGAGCGGGAGAAGGTATACAAGTACCAAAACGGAAGGGAGAAAAAGGTATTTTCTATTGATACCCCGCCGCCTACGGTAAGCGGGAGCCTTCACATCGGTCATGTATTTTCCTATACTCAGGCAGAGATTATCGCCAGGTATAAAAGAATGAGAGGGTATGATGTTTTCTATCCTTTCGGCTTTGATGACAATGGTCTGCCTACGGAAAGACTGGTAGAACGGGAAGGAGGCCTTAAGGCAGGAGAAGTAACGGCAGGAGAATTTCACAGGAAGTGCCTGGATACGGTAGCAGGTTATGAAGAGGAATTTATGGCTATGTGGAAAAGCCTTGGCTTTAGCGTAGATTGGAGTCTGACCTACCAGACTATCTCAGAGAAGTCCAGAAGAATATCCCAGCGCTCTTTTCTTGAGCTGGTAAGAAATAAAAAGGCTTATAGAAAGGAGTCTCCGGTACTCTGGTGTACGGAATGCCGGACTTCTATTGCCCAGGCGGAATTGGAGACGAAAGACAGTGAGTCCGTATTTTATTACCTTTCTTTTGAATGTGAGGCAGGTCCTCTGATTATTGCTACAACAAGACCGGAGCTGCTGTATGGCTGTGTATGCGTTTTTGTAAATCCTTCGGACGAAAGGTATAAGAAATATATGGGGCTTTCTGTAAGGGTACCGCTATATGGCTTTGAAATTCCCGTTATGACAGACGAAGCGGTAGAGATGGAAAAGGGAACCGGAGCGGTAATGTGCGCTACCTTCGGAGATGCCGCCGATATGGAATGGTATCATAAATACGGGCTTTCCTACAAAAAGGTAATTACAGAAGAAGGCAGAATATATACGGAGGTTCCTTATATCGGAGGGATGAAGGTGAAGGAAGCCAGACGGGAAATAGCGTCTAAGTTAAGGGAGCAGGGCCTTGTGTTAAAGGAGGAACCCATTACCCACGCCGTTGGAATTCATGAAAGGTGTAAGACGGAGATTGAGATTCTCCCTTCCGCCCAGTGGTATATTGATATTACCGGTGAAAAGGAAAGATTCTTAAAGGCAGCGGATGAGATTAACTGGTATCCCTCGTATATGAAAGAACGCTACCGGACCTGGGTACAGAATCTGAAATGGGATTGGTGTATATCGAGACAAAGATATTTTGGAGTACCTTTTCCTCTATGGTACTGTAAGAAATGCCATAAACCTATTCTGGCAGAGGAGTCACAGCTTCCGGTTGACCCACAGGAGGATAGGCCTTTACACCCTTGTAACTGCGGAGCACACCTTTCCGAGGTAATTCCTGAGAAGGCGGTATTTGATACCTGGGCTACGTCTTCCCTCACACCCTTTATTAACGCAGGCTTTGGAGAAGAAGGAGAACACAGCGAAATATTTCCCATGGGAATGCGAAGCCAGGCTCATGAGATTATCAGAACCTGGGCTTTTTACACCATAGTTAAGAGCATCTATCATACCGGGCAGCTTCCCTGGAAGGACATTATGATAAGCGGGTTTGTATTGGCTAAGCCCGGAGAAAAAATCAGTAAATCACAGAATAATGCGACTCTTTCACCCACCTCTCTGATTGAAAAACACTCGGCAGATGCCATCCGCTACTGGGCCGCCAATGCAAAGCTGGGAACGGATACATTTTTTGACGAAGAGGAATTAAAGATATCAAAACGCTTTCTGACCAAGCTCTATAATGCGGCTAAATTTTGTATTATGCATCTGGCAGACTACAAAAAAGAGGAAGCGGAGGCACTCAGCCTGTCCCTTCTGCCGGTTGACAGATGGATATTGCAGAGGGTTCAGGAAGCTGCCAGGCAGACAGCAAAGCTCCTTGAAAACTATGAGATTGGCCAGGCAAGGCATGTAATTGATGAGCTTTTCTGGAGGGACTTCTGTGATTATTATATTGAGATTGTAAAAGAACGTTTATATCAGCCTCTTAAGCATGGAGAAAAGGAACGACAGTGCAGCCAGTATGCAATCTATAACAGCCTCCTTGGAATTCTAAAGCTTTATGCCATATATACTCCTCATATGACGGAATATATCTATCAGCAGTATTATCGGGACCTGGAGAAAGAGGGCTCTCTTCATCAGACCCAGTGGAAGATAGAAGAGGAGGATAGCAGTATGCTGGAATTCGGGCAGCGGCTTATGGCGGTAATTGGAGAGGTTCGTAAAGGAAAGGCTGAAAAACAGCTTTCCATGAAGGAAGAACTGGAGGAAGTAATCATTACAGCGCCTGCTTTCATGGCAAAGTATTTTGCAGCTTCCGAGAAAGATATAAAAGCCTGTACAGGAGCAAGGAAGCTTATTATAAGGAGTTAAAAGGACGGCCGCAATATTGGATGGTTTTTCAGAATCTTAACAGGGGGGAGGGCCGGTTGTGCTGAACTGGAAGAAATTACATTATCCTTCAATAAAGAACCCAATCTATGATAAAAAGGTAAGGTGTAACGCAATGAGAGGGCACTCCTGCCTGAAAATAGTGGAAAATTTAAAATAATAATTTTCACACACGCATATGTTATTGCCTGCATAATCCTTGTTGTAAACAGGAAGAGAGCTGGAAATATATGTTCGTCAATATTAAGAATCTAAATAGAACTAGAAATACAGCTAGAATCCTATCTAATCTATCGGATTAATTAAATTAATAATTATCAAAAAAAAGTATTGAATTTTTATTTGATTAATATTATAATCGCTTATAACAAAGGCGTGCACATTTATGTGTATGCCTTTTTCTGCGTGATTGAACCTAGTCAAATGTTACAATTACCAGAGATTGTCTTTGTCTATTTTCACGAAGGATATGAAAGATATGATTAGTAGGGAGTTTCAAAGGGGAAACTCTTCCTTGTTTTCTGTCAAAAGAAGGCAAGAGAAAGTTGAAATAAGAACCTTTGAACAGAGAGGATTGTCTTTCAAAGATCTTATAAATAAAAAAATATTATATAGGAGGAGAATTACATGAAGAAAAGATTAGCGGCAATTTCTATGACAGTTGTACTGACAGCGGCACTCTTAGCAGGCTGCGGTACGAAAACAAATTCGACATCGGATAATTCCGGAAACAACTCTGACAGCAGCACTCCCACCGCAACCGAAGCGGCATCCGGTTCCGCAGGTTCAGGCGATACCATTAAGATTGGTACGATTTCACCTAACACCGGTTCACTGGCTGCCTACGGTGAGGCCGTAGTAAATGCAATGAATCTGGCCGTAGACGAAATCAATGCCGCCGGCGGTATTCTTGGAAAACAGGTTAAACTTGATTCCCTGGATGACAAGGGTGACTCTACAGAAGGCGCCAATGCATTTAACAAACTGGCAGATGACGCCAGTATCTGTGCTGTTATCGGTTCTGTTACCAGCGGTGTTACAACCGGTCTGGCACCTCTTGCCGATGAGTCCAAAATCGTACTTTTGACACCTACCGCAACAGCTGATACCGTAACAGAAACAGATGACTATGTATTCAGAGCCTGCTTTAAGGATTCTTACCAGGGTAAGATGGCAGCCAAATTCGCTGCTGAGAAGTTAGGCGTTAAGAAAGTGGCTGTACTCTATGCTTCCGGTGATGCATATTCTTCCGGTTTACATGAAGCCTTTATTGCAGCTGCAAAGGAATTCGGTCTGGATGTAGTGGCAGAAGAAAGTTCCTCCTCCGTTGATGATACGGAATACTCCTCACAGTTAACCAATATCGCTAACAGCGGTGCAGAATTCCTTTTTGCTCCTTACTACTACAGCTCAGTTGGTCCGTACATAATTCCTCAGGCAAGAGCAGCAGGATTCAGCGGTGTAATTATGGGAGCTGACGGTTTCGACGGAACCATCGGAACTATGACAGACGATAAGAGCCTTTACAACAATGTATTTTTCACCAATCATTATTCACCGGATGATACTTCCGCAGCAGTACAGAACTTTGTTAAAGCTTACAGCGACAAATATGGTGCAGACAGCCTTAACGCTCTTGCAGCTCTGGCATATGACTCTGTTTATATGTTGAAGCAGTCAATCGAAAAAGCCGGTTCTACTGACAGAACTGCAATTCGTGACGCAATGAGCGGCATGAGCTTCTCCGGCGTAACCGGAAGCTTTACTCTGGATGAAACAGGAACACCTGAAAAATCAGTTGCCATCATTGAATTTAAGGATGGCAAGGCTGTATGGAACAGCACTCTCGGGAACTAAACGGTGAAAGCATTTTTCAGACGGCTTACCGGAAGGTAAGCCGTTTGAATTCTAAAGCATAAAGGGGTAATAAATTTACTATAAAGGAGAGTACTGTCATGTCAACGCAATTAATCATTTTTATTCAACAGATAATAAATGGATTAAAAATAGGCAGCGTTTACGCTCTTGTAGCATTGGGGTATACAATGGTGTACGGCATCATCCGTTTAATTAATTTTGCCCATGGGGATTTTATTATGGTAGGCAGCTACACTATGCTGTATTCCATACCTCTTATGGTGGCTCTTGGGATGCCTGCCTGGGTAGCAGTTATTTTTGCGATAGCAGTATGTGCCTTAGTAGGAGTTACAGTAGAAAAAGTTGCGTATAAACCTGTTCGAAAAAAGGGCAATAATATGTCAGCCCTGATTACAGCCATTGCAATGAGTTTATTCCTGGAGAATCTGGCTCAGACGGTATTTGGCGCCGCTCCTAAGCCGGTCGGAACTATTTTTAAAATTCCTGATTTAAAATTTGACACTATAAAGTTCAACGGTAATACCATTTTGACCATTGTACTTGGTATTACGGTTATGATTGCACTTCAGTTTTTTGTACAAAAAACAAAGATTGGAAAAGCAATGAGAGCTGTCTCAGAAGATGGGCAGGCAGCTATCCTGATGGGAGTAAATAAAAATAAAACAATAACGATTACATTTGCAGTCGGTTCCGGTCTTGCGGCTATTGCCTCCCTTATGTATTGCGCGGCATATCCTCAGGCAACACCTACCCTGGGGGCTATGCTTGGATTAAAAGCCTTTGTCGCAGCGGTATTAGGAGGTATCGGTATTATACCGGGAGCCATGATTGGCGGTATCGTTGTGGGATTAGTAGAGAGTCTTACAAAAGCGTACATCGGTGAGTTAACCGGAGGAATTATCACATCTGCATTTTCAGATGCGATTGTATTTGGAATATTGATTGTAGTTTTGCTTGTTAAGCCTTCCGGAATTCTCGGAAAAAACATTGGCGAGAAAGTGTAGGTGGGCAATATGAAGAATGTACATGTACGGTCAACGATTTATAATCTAGCAGGTGTTATCATTATTTTTGGAATATTAGTAGGATTGTGCCAGACGGGGGTACTGTCCAATTATATAAAGGGAATATTAATGGTATGCTGTATTGCTATCATAATGGCATGTTCCTTGAACATAACAGTGGGTTACTTAGGACAGATTGCTCTTGGTGACTGCGGGTTCATGGCAATCGGAGCTTATACGGGAGCATTGATTACAAAAGCTATGGAAGCCAGCAATATTCTGGTCGGAGCCGGTGTTCCCAATACCCTTCGTTTCTTAATTGCCACCGTAGCGGGCGGTGCTATGGCGGCGGTCTTCGGTGTTCTGGTAGGTATACCGGCTTTGCGACTGAGGGGAGATTATCTTGCAATTATCACTCTTGGGTTTGGTGAAATCATCCGTGTTATTATACAGAATCTGAAATTTGCAGGCGGCAAAGGATTTTCGGAAGGCCAGGCAGGTCAGGCCTTAATCGGAATTAACCGTCTATCCGATATTTATGTGGTGTTCTGGATTATGGTTTTATCTGTGGCTTTGTTATATACTTTTATCCGTTCCAAATATGGCCGCGCCATAATCGCCATACGTGATGATGATATAGCAGCCAGTGCCTCCGGCCTGAATACGACTTTTTATAAGGTTCTGGCATTTACGGTATCTGCTTTCTTTGCCGGAATAGCAGGAAGTATATTCGCTCATTATATCGGCTCTTTAAATGCAGCGGCCTTTGGCTGGTTAAAGTCCACAGAATATGTAATTATGGTAGTTTTCGGCGGTATGGGTTCCATTACAGGCTCCATTATAGCGGCAATCATATTAACTGCTCTGCCGGAAGCTTTAAGAGAATTTTCCCAGTACCGTATGCTTGCTTACTCCGTAGCCCTGATATTGGTTATGATTTTTAAGCCCACAGGGCTGCTTGGAACTTATGAGTTCTCTCTCTTCAAACTGTTAAGAAGATTTACCGGAAAGACCACAAAGACAGGGAAAAAGCCGGTTAAAGAAAAGGAGGAAGCATGATGGAAACTCCTGTATTAGAAGCGAAACATCTGGGGATAGCCTTTGGAGGATTGAAAGCAGTTGATAATTTTAATATCACTGTCAATAAGGGGGAACTGGTAGGGCTTATCGGTCCCAATGGAGCCGGGAAAACGACCGTCTTTAATTTACTGACCGGAGTCTACAGGCCTACGGAAGGAGTCTTCTTCTTAGATGGGAAGAAGATGAACGGAAAGAAGATTCATCAGGTGGTGCAGGCTGGAATTGCCCGTACCTTTCAGAATATTCGTCTCTTTAAGTCTATGACAGTACTGGATAATGTTAAGGTAGCCTACGGTTTTAGCTTTAAATACCGCCTGGCAAGCGCATTGTTCCGCTATTCTTCTTATTGGAAAGAGGAAAAGAGCATTGAAGAAAAGGCCATGGACCTGCTAAAGATATTCGGACTGGAAGGTAAAGCAGATTATATTGCCAGTAATCTTCCCTATGGACAGCAGAGAAAGCTTGAGATTGCAAGAGCACTTGCTACCGGTATGAAACTGCTGCTGCTGGATGAACCTGCAGCGGGAATGAATCCCACAGAGACCGCGGAACTGTTATCCTGTATCAACGTTATCAGAGATCGTTATGGAATTGCAATACTTCTCATAGAGCACGACATGAGCCTTGTAATGAAGATCTGTGAAAGAATTGTGGTTATAGATTATGGTATGACCATTGCAGAGGGGCTGCCGGAAGAAATTGCTGCCAATCCCAAGGTTATTATGGCATATCTGGGTGCCGAAGATGAAGAAGAAACGGAAGAAGAACAGACCCAGAATACAGAAGGGAAGGAGCTGCTTTAGAATGTTAAAGGTTGAAAATCTGAACGTATCTTATGGTGCAATCCAAGCCCTGCGAAATATCAGCCTTACAGTAGAGGATGGTGAGGTAGTATCTCTAATCGGTGCAAACGGTGCCGGTAAAACAACTACGCTCCATGCCATTACCGGACTTATCGAGGTGGCTTCCGGGGCGGTAGAATACAATGGCAGAGATTTGAGGAAAACCAGGAACAGTGATATTATTACCATCGGCATGGCCCATGTTCCCGAAGGGCGGCATGTATTTACCAGAATGACGGTCCAGGAAAACCTGGAGATGGGTGCATTTATCCTGAAAGATAAGCCGGCTATTAAGAAAAATATGGATATGGTCTATGAGTATTTTCCGAGGTTAAAGGAACGCCGCAAGCAGCTTGCAGGTACTTTATCCGGAGGAGAGCAGCAGATGCTTGCAACCGGGCGCGCACTCATGAGCAATCCCAGAATAGTCCTTATGGATGAACCTTCCATGGGACTGTCCCCGCTATTGGTAAAAGAAATCTTTAAGATTGTCCGTACCCTTCATGAGAATGGTATTACCGTACTTCTGGTTGAACAGAATGCCAAGATGGCGCTGACTATCTCAGACAGGGCATATGTTCTGGAAACAGGAGCGATAACGATGAGCGGAAAGGCCTCGGACCTGCTGAAAGATGAGAACGTGAAAAAAGCTTATCTTGGAGCTTAAAAGCTTTGAGAAAAGACTGCTTTTTCTGTTAGAGTTACATTCTGCAAGTTATTTTAGTTTCCGTTGATTCTTCAAAGATTCCGTGGATAACAAGTTCAAGATTTTGCAGTTTAGTGGAATTTTTTTAGTATAGCAACAGAATATGAATGGCATGAGCCTTTAGTTTGAAATAATCGTTTTTGAAAAATCCGGTTATGCTCAAACGAAAGGGCTCATGCCTTTTTTATATATTTTTTATTATATTAGGAAACTTATCCGCAGGAGAAGGCCTGATAATAAGAAAGCCCGCTATAAGCAGAAGCGGAAACAGAAGTGGAAACGGAAGCAGAAGTGGCGCAAGAAACAGACATGGTGATTCTTATCATATTCCAATAAAAGCATACTTAATTACATAGGATATTTTTAAAAATCTGATAGAATAAAACAGAATAACCAATCATGCCAGTAAAATTACTATCGGAACCTGACTTATCCTGTGGATGAATAAGCTGAAAATCGGCTTATGATTACTTTGCCCGTTTTATTAAAAATTCGGAGGAGTAATCTACATGGGGTGAAAAATAAATAGAGATATTCTAAGATAGAAAAAGGAGCGGATAAATTGAGTACAAAAATAATGAACCCTATATTACCTGGTTTTCATCCCGATCCATCCATTTTATGCGTGGGTGAGGATTATTACATAGCTACTTCAACTTTTGAATGGTTCCCCGGAGTTCAGATATACCACTCCAGAGATCTGGCTAACTGGAAACTGCTGACGAGACCGCTGAGTTCAATAAAGCAGCTTGATATGAAGGGAATTGAATTCTCGGACGGAGTCTGGGCGCCTTGTCTGAGCTATAGCAGCGGGACCTTCTATTTGGTATATACGGTTGTCCATTCTTCAAAAACGGACCCTTTTAAGGATACCCCCAATTATCTTGTCACGGCAGAGGATATTATGGGACCCTGGTCGGAGCCGGTGTATTTGAACAGCAGCGGGTTTGACCCTTCCCTGTTTCATGATGAGGACGGAAGAAAATGGCTGGTCAACATGGAATGGGATTATCGTAAAACAGGTTCGCAGCTATTTAGCGGTATTCTTCTGCAGGAATATGATGAGAAGAAAAAGTGTTTGACAGGTGAAATCTATAAAATCAGCAGAGGAACTGAAATAGCCAGGACAGAAGGGCCTCATTTATATAAAAAGGATGGCTATTATTATCTGATGATGGCAGAAGGAGGTACTTCGTACCAGCATGCCGTATCCCTGGCACGGAGTAAAGCTATTACCGGGCCTTATGAGCTCCATCCTCAGAATCCAATTCTTACGGCGTGGGAAGGTTCATGGCCTAATGAAGAGATAGAGGTAAATGCAGGTCAGTCGCTCTTGAAGAAAGCGGGACACGGCAGTATATGTAAAGCAGTGAACGGAAAATGGTATCTTGTTCACTTATGCGCCAGACCGGTCCAAGGGACTTTTTTCTGTGTACTTGGCAGAGAAACTGCAATCCAGGAAATCCTGTGGAAGGAAGATGGATGGTGCTGCTTAAAGGATGGCGGTAATAAACCTGCGGATTTTATTGAAATAGATGAAAATATAGAGGTTATTACAGAGAATTCAAAAGAGTATCATTTTTTTAATTATGAATTTATGACTGATTTTCAGACATTACGCTTACCCCTTGATTCGGAATATATATCAATTCAGAACAAAAAAGGCTGTCTTGCCCTTCGGGGAAGGGAAAGTATCTATTCCCGGTTTGGTCAGACTCTTCTTGCCAGAAGGCAGACGGATTTTTCCTTTGAGGCGTCAACAATAATGGAATTTGAGCCTGAGAGCTTCATGCATATGGCAGGCCTGATTTATCGCTATAACGAGGATAATCAATACTATATCTTTATGAGCTATGATGAAATCCATGAAAAGAAGACAATAAACGTTATTGAAGTGAACGATAGGAAGTACCAATTATTAGAGCAGGTCTTTATCGATTCAGGTAAAGTAGGATTTAAACTGAAAGTTCATAATACCAGGGGACAATTCTATTATGTTATCGAGAATATAGCAGTAACAATCGGACCGGAATTCAGTACTACCATTCTGTCTGATGAATATGCAAGGCCTATGGGATTTACCGGAGCCTTTGTTGGAATGTGTGCCCAGGATCTTCAAGGACAAAAGGCAGAGGCATATTTCGAGAACTTTGTGTATATTGCAGAATAAAGTGCCGTACTTGGGAAAGGGCGTAAAAAATGCGCTGACAGCGCGGCAAAGAAACGAAAAGCTCGTAACTCTTTAAAATCATGGAGTTACGAGCTTTTTACAAGTGCAGCTTTACTAAAACGACTTTTTTCGTGCAAATTCTTATCAGATTACAAAAATACCATACCAGAGTACATATCAATTTATATGCTTTCTGCTAAACTGATTATTATATGGAAATGAAAGGTAGTGGAATGTATGAAGATTGAATACGGTTATTACCCACAGGGCAGGAAAAAGGCACTTACTATGAGCTATGATGATGGGCACATCCATGACCGGAGGCTGGTAGAGATATTTAACAAGTATGGCATAAAAGGAACTTTTCATATTAATTCCGGTCTGTTCGGCCAGGAACATATTGTAAGTGCTATGGAAGTTAAGGAATTATACCGGGGACATGAAGTGTCTGGGCATACCCTGATGCATCCATATATGAATTTATTATCCAAGGAAATGCTGATTTATGAGGTGTCAGAGGATAAGAGAAATCTTGAGAGGCTGGTGGGGTATCCGGTGCGGGGAATGTCATATCCCTATGGTGTCTTTGATGATACGATTGTCGAGAGTATCAGAATGTTAGGAATGGAATACTCCAGGACCTGCATTGATGATCCCAGGTTTAGCATTCCCAGGGATTTTTTAAGATGGAGCCCCACCTGTCATCATGACCGCGCCATGAGTAAGCTGGAGTATTTTCAAGACCCGGAGCCCTGGGTGGTCATGCCGCTTTTTTACGTATGGGGCCATAGTTTTGAATTCTATCGGAATAATAACTGGGAGACCATCGAAGCATTCTGTAAAGCAGTATCCTATGATGATAATGTATGGTATGCAACGAACATTGAGATTAAGGATTATATTACTGCATTGCGGGGTCTTGTATTCAGCGCGGACAGAACCATTATATATAATCCATCCGGTATCTCTGTGTGGTTATCTGTGGACAAGGAACCGCTGGAGATTAAGCCTTTGCAGACCGTTACCTTGTCATAATGTTAAAGGACCTAAGGTTTGACTAAGAAATAGTTACAATACGATGAGTCATATTTTTAAAATAATATAATATATAGAATCTGCCCTAGGGCGGCTGGACGGAGGAATACATGAGTACATTTGGAAGCTTCATACATAACGGGGAGGAATATTGTATCACAGATATGAAAACACCCAGACCCTGGTTGAATTATATTTGGAATGACAAATTTCTGGCCGGAGTCAATCAATTTGGAGGCGGTACCGGAGCCTATGGAGGCAGAACCGCAAGCTATATTGACCCGAACGGTAAAGGGAGATGCAGCATAATCAGAGAAGGCGGCAGATATTTCTACGTGAAGGAACAGGATATTATTTGGAATCCGGGCTGGTATCCGGTTAAGACAGAGCTTGACAGCTATCAATGCACCCACTCCATCGGCTACTCTACAATAGAAGGCAGCAAGAATGGTTTATCTGTGAAGGCGAGGGCCTTTGTAAATGATGAACAGCCTGCGGAGATCTGGACTGTCACCTTGAAAAACCAGACAGATAAAACCAAAGAGTTTAAGGTATATTTTGCTTGTGATTTTTTATTGGAGGGGTATTCCAGATATAGTGATTACATGTCTTATGTCTTTGGCAGCTTTGAGGAGAAACATAACATTGTAATGTGCTATAACGAGGCACAGGAGCGCCCTCATGAATGGTTTAATGCATTTGTGGCATCGGATCGTAAGGTAACGGGTTTTGAAAGCAGTCGTAAAGCCTTCCTGGGCACATATGGAAGCTTTGAGAACCCCGACAGCATTAAGATGGGGAAACTAAGCAATAGCATTGCCGCCTGTGAATTGATGGTGGGAGTTCTTGAGCATACCTTCTGCTTACAGCCGGGAGAAGAAGTGACTTATCACACCATTCTCGGTGCGGCGGATAGCATGAAGACAGCAACGGATATCGCAGATATTTTGTTCGGAGAAGGCAGGATTGAGAGGGATTTTCAGAAGCTCGTGGCCGAGAAACGCCGTCTTATAGAAGAGAACCATATCGATACTCCTGACGACAGGATTAATTATATGGCCAACGGATGGGTGAAACAGCAGGTACAACTCTGTGCTGAAGTTGGCAGGGATACGGGGAAGGGTTTTCGGGACCAGCTGCAGGATGCCTGGGCAATTGCAGCCTTCAATCCCAGGCTGGCGAGGGATAAGATTATAGAAACCTTGCATTATCAATATAAAGACGGCCGTTGCGTTCGCGGCTGGCTGCCATTGGATCATCACATCTATTCTGACGGTCCGGTTTGGATAGCGCCCACGGTGAATGCATATCTGAAGGAGACCGGTGACATTAGTTTCCTTGATGTGACAGTTCCCTATCTGGATGAGGGAGAAGACACCATATGGGGGCATATCTTAACCTCTGCCAGATATTCCTCAGGAGATCTGGGTGAGCATGGTTTGGTACTGGCCCATGACGGAGACTGGAATGATTCCCTGAATGGAATTGGTACCGGGGGCAAGGGTGAGAGTGTATGGACCTCCATTGCACTGTGCTATGCCCTTCGCAATACTGCGGAGATAGCTGCGGAAGTTTACGCAGATACAAAAACAGCAGAAGAGATGTTACACCGCGAAGCAGAGATGAAGGAAGCCGTTAACCGGAATGCATGGGATGGAGACTGGTATCTTGCAGCTATTAATGACCTTGGTGTTAGGGTGGGCACACATATGGAGGCAGAAGGAAAGATTTATCTGAACAGTCAGACCTGGGCAATACTTTCAGAGGTTGCGGAGGGAAACAGAAAGGATAAATGCCTTAAGGCAATTGACACTTTATTGGAAGCAGAGGACGGGTCTCTGACCTTATATCCCGCATACCGCGGCTACCAGTCAGGCATAGGCAGATTAAGCAGCTTTGTACCTGGTATCTGGGAGAATGGAACGCCGTACTGTCATGGAGGTGCCTTTAAGGCGGTTGCGGACTGTATGGTGGGCAGAGGCAATGAGGCATACCGGACACTAAGCAAGATTATACCGGATAGTAAATGGAATCCTTCCTCCCATTCTACCTGTGAGCCCTACGCATTGACAAATATGTATCTGGGACCGGAGAATCCAAGAGCCGGCGAGGCAATCCTGTCATGGATTACAGGAACTGCAGGCTGGGTATACCGGTTAATTACTCAGTACATGATGGGCTTTATGCCGGGATATAATTCTATTACATTGGAGCCCTGTATCCCCTCGGAATGGAAGCATATCACTTTCCGCAGGGTTTACAGAGGCGGCATCTATAACATAGAGATTAGCAATCCCCAGGGTAATCAGAAAGGTGTAAAGTCCTGTACTCTGGACGGAAGAGCTATCAGCGGTAATGTACTGCCAATCTTTCATGACGGCAAGGAACACAGTATTTATATTGAGATATAAATAGCCATTAATGGGGAAATAGTCCAGTAATATTTATAAAGCATACGGAGGGTTAGGATATGGCAGTATGGAAGAAGAGACAGGTAATACGGCTTAAACCGGAAAAGTCAGAATCCCTTGAGGAGAAGAAAAGAAAATTTCTTACGGAAGCATTCTTTACCCGTTCCATTCGAAGCAGGTTGATTGGAAGCTTTCTGATACCGGTAGCATTGATTATAGCTCTTGGTGTGTTATCTTACATAAAAGCTTCTGATGCCATTATTACCAATTATGAAGATTCCAGCATGCTAAGCGTAGATATGATTGCACAGTATATGACCTTAGGCTTACAGTCGGTGGAGACCAAGGCCAACGAGATTGCTCTTGACCAGAAAATCATTGACTATTATTCCGGGAAGGGCCAGACAGACCGGTTTGATGAGCATAAGAAATACACGGAGATATCCAGTGCGCTTATGACAGCTGCCAGTACGGACCAGTTCATTTATAATATTGATGTATTTGCTAACTATGGAGATGATATCTCTTATAAAGGTACATTTCCAAAAGATACGGACGGCTCCTATCTGTATGATGTCTTTACAGCATCTGCGGCTGCAGCGAAGCTGACAGATACCAGGAAAGCAAATACCTGGATTAGCTTGCATCCGGAACTTGATAAAGAATTACACATTACATCGGATGCCTATTGCATGTCCTTGATCCGGCAATTAAAAAATGTGGCTAACAGGCAGATTGGTTATATTATCATTGATGTGAAAATGGATTTCATACAGAACATTCTAGAGAAGACTGCCTTTGGGGAAGGCAGCTTAACTGGAATTATAACAGGTGACGGCAGAGAAATTACAAAGGGAAATGAGAAGCCAGACTTTAGCGGACAGGACTTTTATCAGAAATCGGCGGAAGGTTCGGATGCAAGCGGTAAGGGTTATGTAAAGTATAATGGGAAGGAATGTCTCTTTCTATACTCTAAGCTTGGGGTGTCAGACTCTATGGTATATACAATTATTCCTATGGACAGCATCACTCAATTGGTAAGCGGGCTTCGGCTGATTACATTGTTATGTGTACTCGCGGCAAGTATCATAGCAATTGCTATCGGTACCTTTATTGCTACCGGTATCGGCAAATCCATAAGAAAGGCAAACAGTATTCTGGAGCAGGCAGCTACCGGTGACTTCAGCAGGGAAGTTAAAATGCATCGAAAAGATGAATTTAACATCCTTGCAGCCTGTATTAACCAAACCATATCCAGTATTAAGGCTTTGATTCTGAAAATGAGCAATATAAGTACGACCGTATCGGCTTCTGCCCGTAAGGTTGCCGGGAATTCGGAGGTTCTTCTGGCTGCAACACAGGATATCTCAAAGACAGCGGAGGATATTGAGCAAGGCATTGCACAGCAGGCAGAGGATGCGGAGAATTGCTTACATCAGATGACGGCATTAGCGGCACAGATTAATGGTCTGACCGATAAGGCGGCAGAAATCGGAGCCATTACAGTGAATGCGAAGAAGATTATTAGTGATGGACTGGTTACGGTGAATGACCTTTCGGATAAGGTGAAAGGAACTTCTGTCATTACCCGTACGGTCATTCATGAAATCGAAGCGCTTAAGCGGGAATCAGAGTCTATCAGTGAAATTACGGATACCATTAATGAGATTGCTTCCCAAACGAACCTGCTGTCTCTTAATGCCTCCATTGAAGCAGCCAGAGCAGGCAGAGCGGGGCTTGGCTTTGCCATTGTCGCAGAAGAAATTAAAAAACTGGCAGATCAGTCTGCAGCAGCGGCAGGAAAGATTGATACGATTATCCGCCGGATTCAAAAGCATACCTTAGATACCATGTCAACTGCCAACCGGGCAGAAGATACGGTAATCATACAAGTGGAAGCCTTAGTGACCACAGTGGAGGCCTTCTCCAGCATAGATCAGGAGGTAGAGAAATTATCTGATAATATGATGAAGATGTCGGAGGGAATCAAAGGAATTGAACAGGCGAAGGAAAGCACTCTGGCAGCCATGGAAAGCATTTCTGCAATTTCGGAAGAGACAGCGGCAGCGGCAGGTGAGCTGGGCAGCACGGCAATAAATCAATTAAAAGCGGTGGAAGCTTTAGATCAGGCAGCCCGTGAACTAAGTGAAGACTCCATGAATTTAAACCAGTCAGTAAGTGTGTTCAAATTAGAATAATATGAAAATGTTAGTGCATGGATTTTGATAGAAAGAATATCAAGGGAGGAATCTGGTGTGGATAAGTCTTCCAAGAATAGGAAGGTGTTGTGGAAATTTAAGTATTTTATAACCGGAGCAGCAGTAATGGCATTTGTTTTATCTGTGTATTTAATCGCAAGCCATATCAGCGGAATAAAGTGGCAAAGCAGTCCGGTAGCAACTGTGAATGGTGAGGCAATAACGGTAAAAGAAATAATGCCCAAACTTTCTTCACATAGGTCAGAGATATTCGATTATTTCTATGAGAAGTATAATGCGGTACCTGATAAAAACTTCTGGGAAAACAGATTTGAAGGTGAAGTGCCTGCTGAAATGCTGAAAAAGGAAGCGCTTGATGAATGTGTCAAAATAAAAGTACAGCAGATTCTGGCAGAGAAAATGGGCTTAATTGATGATATCAGCTATGATAAATACCTCAGGGACCTAAAAGCAGAAAATAAAAGGCGAAAAACCGCTATAAAGGAAAATCAGGCCATATATGGACCTGAACAGTATACGGAATCAACTTATTTTTCAGTTTTATTTACAAATATGACAAATGAATTAAAGGAAAAATTAGAGGAACAGCTTGTATGTTCCGAGGATGATATAAATAAATATTATGAAAAAGGCATAAAGGAAGGCAATTTTAAGAAAACAGCAACCACTAAGATAGAGAAAATTACCATAGCATATTCTGATAATAAAAATAAGGATACAGCGAAGAAAATGGCTGAAGAAATACACAGGAAATTTTCCGGAGGGGAAAGCTTTGGTAATCTATCCGCATATTACGGAAAGGATACATCTGGAAAAATAGAATTTGATGAGCAGACTCTTGATTCGAACTCCCGGAGTAACGATAACAAGCCTGCAACCTATGAGTTTACCCAAAAAGTCATGAGCCTACAGCCAGGCCAGATTAGCGATGTCTTTGAGCTTGATAATGCTTATTATGTGGTGAAATGCACAGAACGGATAGAGGAAGGGGATTATAAACTGGATGAAGTAAAGGAGTCAATAACCCGTGTATTAAAGGATCAGAAATATGAACAATATATAGATGATTTAGTTAAAAAGGCAAATGTAGTCATAAACCAGAGTGTATATAAAAATCTCAAGGTAGAATAAAAGCTATCTTTAAGTGTTGGGGAACCTGAAAAAGTGGAAATAGAGATAAAAGGAAATAGAAAATCTCCTCTGCCATAAGATGACTTACATATCTTTGGTTTCACCAAATCCAGCTGATTTTTAAGGCGGTTTCTTGGTGAAGAAACAGGGGATTTTATAAATGGGGATTTTAAAGCTATGAAGTTTATGGATTAGAGTTCCCAAAAAAATTATATTACAAGAAGGAGGTATTTTTTATGTTACGGGGAAGAGGTGGATTACGAGTTCTATCGGTAATTATTACTTTATGCCTTGTTTTTGTGTCATTTCCGATGACCGCAGAGGCAGCAGGTAATACTTACTATGTGGATTCAGTATCCGGAAGCGATTCAAACAATGGTACAAGCACAGGCACACCATGGAAGACCCTTTCAAAGGTCAGCTCCATAACTTTTCAGCCGGGAGACCAGATCCTTTTCAAGAAAGGCTCATCCTGGATGGGAACGCTGGATGTGACCGGTTCAGGCAGCAGCAGTGCTCAAATTACTTATGGAGCATATGGCTCAGGGAGTAAACCCATTATAAACGGAAATGGGGCGGAGGAGGCTGTCCGGATTGTGGACAAGTCCTATGTTACTGTCAGAGATCTTGAAATAACAAACCCTGCGTCGGCAGAGGGAGACCGCAGGGGTATATATCTTGGAGGATTTGGCAGTACCGAAACCGGTATACAAATACTGAATAATGATATTCACAATGTAAAAGGAAAGTATGGTGAGAGCAATTATTTTTGGTCCGCTGCGATATTATGCGATGCATATACATACAATATCGACAATCTTCTGATTGAAGGAAACAGTATTCATGACAATGAATGCCAGGGGCTATATACCAATGGAACCGGTGGTGACGGCGGTATCAGATACAATAATCTGAAAATCCGGAACAATACTTTTAATTACAATGTCAAGGGAGATATCATAGTCGGGAAGGCATTAAATCCTTTGATAGAATATAATATTGGTCTGAATGCCGGCCAGGGCTATACCGGTTTCTATTACATAGTAAGCATGTGGGAGTGGGGATGTAACGGTTCGACCTTCCAGTATAATGAAGTAGCGAATGTGAATGCCCCCGATCTTAGCTGGGGAGGGGATTCACAGGCATTTGATGTGGATATTTCATCCATGGGAACTCACTTATTCCAGTATAACTATACCCACGGCAATGAAGGCGGAACGCTATTGGTCATGGGCGATAATTCCAATCTGGTGTCTACTGTTTATCGATATAACATCTCTCAGAATGACGGACATTATAACTGTAATCCATGGGATAATAATCAGACATGGGAAGGAGCGAAAGGCTCAACAGTCGCAGTTAACAATTCCGGTTCAGGCGGGACTCAGATCTATAATAATGTATGGTTCAGCAATACTGCGGATGGTATCCGATTGAAGGATACGGCTGTAAACTATAAGAATAATATATTCTATACAACAAGCGAGTACAAATATCCGGCGGCAAATCCCAGTTACGATTACAACTGTTTCTATGGCGGTACGGCGCCTTCTACGGATGCACACAAAATAACCTCGAATCCGAGTTTTGTGAATCCCGGCGCCGGAAGCAATGGAAGAAATACGGCGGACGGTTATAAATTGCAGTCCAATTCACCATGCATCAACAGGGGGATAAGCATCTCGAATAACGGCGGCAAAGATTATTGGGGCAATTCGTTGTATGTAAGTACACCTGATATAGGTGCATATGAGTATAGCGGTGCAGTTGTTACACCGACACCGACACCGACGTCAACACCGACACCGACGCCAGAAGCAGGTGGAAATGTACACACAGGCTCATACTCTGAAAAAGCATCCTTTACAACAGCAGACCAATACAAATATATTATCCAGTACCCTGCCGTTACTGCAAATACAAGCTACACGGGAGAAATATGGGCTAAGGGCAGCGGAAGTATAGAATATGTAGTGCAGGATACATCGACCTGGACCACACTGGCCACGGTTACCGTAGCAGCTACAGATAACTGGACAAAGTTTACTTTGCCAACCTTCAACACCGGAAACAGAACATCGGTAGCGGTGTTATGCAAAATTCCTGCAGGTGTTTCGGGAACATTATATATGGACGATCTCTTCTTTGGGACGCCGGGAGGAACAAACACACTGGGAGATCCTGGTTTTGAAGCAGGAACCACATGGCAGGGGCTGACTACGGCACCGTTCTCCCGTGAATATTCCGCAGCTACTACTAACGTGCATACTGGATTATACTCCGAAAAAGCATCTTTTACGGCAGCAGACCAGTATAAAATTATTGTCCAGTACCCAACTGTTACTGCGAATACAAACTATACAGGAGAAATATGGGCTAAGGGCAGCGGAAATATAGAATATGTAGTACAGGATACATCTACCTGGACCACCTTATCTACGGTTACCGTAACAGCTACAGGCACCTGGACAAAGTTCACACTGCCAAGCTTTAATACCGGAAACAGAACATCAGTAGCGGTGCTGTGTAAAATTCCTGCAGGCGTTTCGGGAACTCTATATATGGACGACCTCTTCTTTGGAACTCAGGGAGGAGCAAACCTATTGGGGGATCCTGGCTTTGAAGCAGGAACCACATGGCAGGGGCTGACTACGGCACCATTCTCGCGTGTAACACAATAAAAAAATAGCCGGCTCCTTTTGGACCTGCATATAAAAATCCCGGAAATACAGACATAAGTTTAACTGTAGGTCCGGGATTTTTTATGGGAGATTCCACCATTATCTTCCTTACAAAGAATCTTTATCTTCCTTTTTCCGGATTTTCTTATTAAAGTACACGGATATCATATTAAAATACATTCCATTTTACCTGTGTTCTGCTAATCTGGCTTCATATGGGGGATATATAGCAAATGATAATAGGGATAAAGCTCCTCCAACGGATGAAATGGTACATTTCATTTTCTTCGCTGCAAAAAGTAATGAATTATTCCGGGGGTTTATGCGAAGATAGGGGGATTTTTATAAATAAATATTTTAAGGGAGGTAATTTTATGTTACGGACAAGGGGTACCATTACATCACGAATCCTTTCAGTAGTAATGACCTTATGCCTTGTTTTTGCATCATTTCCAGTGACGGAAATGACAGCAGCGGCAGCGGTTAATACATACTATGTGGATTCTATTTCCGGTAACGATTCCAACAATGGTACAAGTACCGGGACACCGTGGAAGAGTCTTTCGAAAGTTAATTCCACGGTATTTCAGCCTGGAGACCAGATTCTATTCAAAAAGGGGTCAGTCTGGACAGGAACTCTGGAAGTAAGCAGTTCGGGTAACAGCGGGGCGCAGATTGTCTACGGAGCCTATGGAACAGGAAGCAGGCCCATCATCAATGGAAATGGCAATGACCAGGCCATCCTGGTATATGGGAAATCTTATGTGACCATCAGAGATCTTGAGATAACCAATCCTGCCGCAGAAAGAGGCGACCGCAAGGGAATATTCATTGTGGGGTATGCCGGTGCCAATAACGGTATACAGATATTAAATAATGATATTCACCACGTAAAAGGAAAGTATGGTGAAAGTGACTACTTCCATACCGGCGCAATTTCAGCCGATTCCTATTCCTATAATGCCGATGATTTGCTGATTGAAGGAAATAGTATACATGATAATGAATGTGAAGGTATGTTATTAAGCGGCAGCGGAGACCTCAGGTATCATAATCTGAGAATCAGGAACAATACTTTAAACTATAACGTCAAAGGCGATATCATTATAAGCAAGGCATTAAATCCCGTAATTGAACACAATATCGGAATGAATGCCGGACAGGGTTATACCGGCTTTTATTACATAGCAAGTATGTGGGAATGGGGATGCGACGGTTCTACTTTCCAGTATAATGAGGTGGCTAATGTAAAGGCAGCGGACCTTAGCTGGGGAGGGGATTCCATGGCCTTTGATGTGGACATTGAATCCAAAGGAACACATGTGTTCCAGTATAATTATTCCCATAACAATGCCGGCGGAACTTTTTTGGTAATGGAAAATAATCCTGAGCTTGCATCAAGTATTTTCAGATACAATATATCACAGAATGACGGGCATTATAATTGCTCTCCCTGGGATAACAACCAGACCTGGGATGGCACGAAAGGTTCAACTGTTCAGGTAAATAATCCGGGCTCAAACGGAACTTATATATATAATAATGTCTGGTACAGTAATACCCAGGATGGTATTTGGCTGAAGGATAAGACTGCTGATTTTTATAATAATATATTCTATTCGTCCGGTAATAATAAATATCCTACTACCGGCCCGATATACGATTATAACTGTTTCTATGGCGGTACGGCTCCTTCCACCGATGCCCACAAGATTACGGCAAATCCGAACTTTGTTAACGCCGGGTCGGGAGGCAATGGATTGAACTCAGTTGATGGTTACAAATTGCAGTCGAACTCGCCTTGTATCAATAGCGGCAAGGCTATCTCAAATAATGGCGGTAAAGATTATTGGGGCAATTCCCTGTATGTCAATGCTCCTGATATTGGAGCATACGAGTATAATGGAGGAGGTGCTACCCCCACACCCACTTCAACGCCAACACCGACGCCAACCCCAATACCTGGCGGATATGCACATGCCGGTTCATATGCAGTGAAGGCAGATTACACAACAGGAGATTTATACAAATATTTCGTCCAGTACCGTACGGTAACCTCCAATACAAACTACACAGGTGAAATATGGATTAAGGGCAGCGGAACGCTGGTATATGAAATAGATGATACCTCAACCTGGAATGCAATATCAACAGTCACCGTAACAGGCTCGGATACCTGGACCAAGTTTGTACTGCCGGCCTTTAATACAGGAAGCAGAACGAATGTAGCAGTTATTGTTAAAATTGTTTCAAGCAGCTCGGGAACTCTTTATATAGATGACATGGTGTTTGGAACACCCGGAGGGGCAAATATTTTAGAGGATCCCGGGTTTGAAGCAGGGACCACGTGGATGGGAATCACTACCGCACCGTTTTCTCGTATATATTCCAGTGCGCCGGTAGCCGGTAACGTACACACGGGTTCATATGCAGTGAAGGCAGATTATACAACTGGGGACTTATACAAGTATTTCGTCCAGTACCGTACGGTAACCGCTAATACAAACTATACGGGAGAAATATGGGTTAAGGGCAGCGGAACAATAGTGTATGAAATAGATGATACCTCAACCTGGAATGCAATATCAACAGTCACTATAGCAGGCTCGGATACCTGGACCAAGTTTGTATTGCCGGTCTTTAATACAGGAAGCAGAACAAATGCAGCAGTGATTGTAAAAATCGTTTCAAGCAGCCCGGGAACGCTTTATATAGACGATGCGGTGTTCGGAACATCCGGAGGGATAAATATCTTAGAGGACCCTAGTTTTGAAGCAGGAACCACGTGGCTGGGAATCAGTGCGCCATTCTCGCGTATAACAAATTAAAGAATTGAAGCATGTAAGGATAATCCATATAAATTTATAAGGAGCTGCCGCTCAAGCTGGTTAATGGCCTGGGCGGCAGCTCCGATTTAATAATTCATATATATAGTTTAACAGAGAATCAACCCAATCGTATTCCTTGATTTCTCCACGGATTAGCCATTTACTTGGAGTGGAGAGGAGCTGATTCTCTGCGGTTGAATATATAGTAAAGCCGTGATTATGAGGCTTTAAAAGGATATTCACATCTTCGTATGCCCATAATGGAATCCTGTCTTTCAAGACTTAATTTAGTGATTAAAGAACACATGAAGCTTATCTTAGTACGATTACCTTGTTGTGTAAACAGGTATATACTTTAACTGTGAAATAAGTAACTTGTTAAGCAATTTGAATAGAAGGGATTTTTCAGCATGAATAAAAAACGCATTTTGCCTATGGCTATCTTAATTATAACGGCAATTTTCATAATTGTCCTTTTAGGTATATATGAGTTCCGCAATCTTGCAGCGGCAAATGGTCTAATAAGACCGGTAGCGACCGTGAACGGAGAACCTATTGAAATGAGAGAGTTTCTCATGGTAGCCAAAAGAAGCCGTTATCTGAACCTTTCACTTAGTGAGCTTAAGGAGAAGGCATTAAAAGAGTGTGTAAGGATAAAGGTTCAGCAAAAACTGGGTGTTGACAATGGATTAATGATCAGTGCGGCATACACGGATTTTCTTAAGAGATTTGATGAAGAAAACCAAAGAAGAAGAGAAGCTCTTAGTGCCGGCAAGGTGGTTTATGGGCCAGAACAATATACAGAGGATGAATACTATTCCACGGCGTTTTCGGACTTGGTATTCCAACTGAAAGAAAAGCTTACCTTTAAAGTTTCAAAAGATGAGATTGAGGCCTATTACAACAGTCAGGTAAAAAAGGGAACCTACAAGGTGCCTGATACCATCGTAGTTAATGCGGCTTCCCTCCCCGTATCGGATAATAATATTAAAATCATGGACAAGGTCAAAGCTGAAATAGGCAAAAAAGGAAAGTTCCTAGAGACATGTGAAAAATACGGATTGAATATAGAAAAAAAAATACTGGACGAGTCAACGCAGAAAGAAGATAATTCGCCCATGAATATAACTTTTACCAACGAAGCTGCCAGCCTTTCGGTGGCCCAGGTAAGCGAAGTATTCTTATCGACAGATTCTTACTACATATTAGAATGCCTGAGCGTAACTGATAACGGCATATACAGCCTTGAAGAGGTTGACGACAGGATTAGGGAATACTTAAAAGCTCAGAAGTACGAGGAATATATTGATCAATTAGTAGAAAGTGCGGAGGTGGTAATAAACAAAAAAAATTACGGCGAAGCAGAAATAAAGTAAATTATTAGAAGAAAAAAGGCAAAACAGCATAAATAGTTTAGTAAACAGACTATAGTTCATAAGAAACTGACTAAAGTCCATAGATGATTTAGTAATCCTGATGTACGATTTAGACGAAATCGATGTGATTGTTGGTTTCAGTTTTGTCTAAAATGCAAAAGGAGGGTTTCGATTTGAGGAAAAGAGGATTTTCAAAATTTATTGCCGCATTCCTGGCTATTTGCCTTGTTACTTCACAGGCAAACTTGCCACCGATAAGCGTCAGTGCTGCACCCGTACAGAACACGGGGACGGGCACAACTTATTATGTTGATGCAACCGGTGGTAATGATGGTAATTCCGGTACAAGTGCAGATCAGGCATTTAAAACCATAGCAAGAGTGAATGCGGTAGAACTGAAGCCGGGGGCTACGGTTCTTTTAAAATCAGGCGAGGTTTGGCATGGGGAAGAGCTTACGCTGGATGAATCTGGTACGTCGGATGATATCATTACGGTGAGCAGCTATGGTGAGGGCAGTAAGCCTGTAATCGCCGCCGACGGCATAAGCCACGGTGTATATATTCATAATGCAGAGTACATATTGGTTCAGAATATTGAGATAACCAATGATATTCCAGATGGAACGGAAGCACCGGCTCCAAGCCATGATATTCATACCAGGTCCGGGGGTGAGAATGGACGTTCCGGACTTGAGATTTTCAATGACACAGGTCTCATCATGCATAATATCCATGTAGTTGGTGTGGATGTGCATGATGTGGAGGGTAATATTGGTCCGAACAATCGTTTTTTTCAGGGAGCTATATTCTTCATGGGTGAAAAGAACACCACATCATCCTTTGACGATATCTTAATCGACGGATGCCATCTATGGGACAACAATTCCATGGGTATCACCTCAGATGGCGCATCTGAGGCAAGACCCTATACCAATGTGGTTATTCGTAATAATGTGAATGAACGCGGCGGTAACGGTGATATCGTTCCCGGCGGCTGCTACAAGCCAATCATAGAGCATAATGCTTCTTATGATCACGGTCTTGGACACAGCGGTTATCAGTGGTCTGTAGCTATTTGGGAATACAACTGCGAAGACGCGCTCTTTCAGTACAATGAATCCGCCAGGAGCTGGCATGATCCTTCAATGCCTGACGGATGGGCTGATTCCCAGGGATATGATGCTGATATTGCGACACATGGCAGAGTTACGTTCCAGTACAACTACAGTCATGACAACTCAGGCGGGTTTATGCTTGTTATGCCGAATGACAACGCAGACTTCGAAGGTTTTACCATACGTTACAACGTAAGCTTTAACGATGGCAGGAACAGCCTTGGGGATAATATGATTAACATACAGCATGCCGGCAAGGTCGGTTCCTATTTCTACAACAATATTATCTATGATGCATTAGGGCAAGGAATTGTCTGGGCTAATGTGGATGACATAAAGGACGGAGACGGTAATATATTGTATCCCACCGGCAATATAAGTATAGAGAACAATATTTTCTATTCCAATGGCAATGAAAGCAATTACCGTGATGGGAACGACAAGTTAGTATTTAATAACAACGTATACTACGGAGGTGATGTTTACCCGGCAGAAGATACCAACGCAATTCTTGCTAACCCTAAGTTTGTGGGTCCTATCCCTGCGGTGGCACTCGATGGTATGGAATCTTGCAGGGTATTCAAGCTTTCGGAAGATTCACCTTGTATCAATGCAGGTACTGTAATCGATGATAACGGCGGCCGTGACTTCTTCGGCAATGCATTGTATGCCGGGCTTCCTGATATAGGTATCTATGAGTACGGCAGCACGAAGCTTCCGGAAACTACCTACGGCTATGATCCTATAATTACGATCGATAAAGATCCTTTGACACACAGTGGCATCTACTCGGTGAAAGCCGCAGATGCCGGAGACAAGAGCTTTTCCAGTACAGCAGCTGTTGCTAAAGCCACTGCTTATGTGGCAAGAATCTATAACCGGGGAACCGGTACTTATGCGATAACGGTTAAGGATGCAGCAAACAATGCTGTTTTAGCTTCTAAGACCTTCACCGCATCCGGCCAGTATGCAGCAAGAGAGATTTCCTTTAACAGTAGAAATGCCTCCAGCGTGATATTTGAAGTATCAGGTGCCGGCGTAAGTGGCACGGCATACTTTGACGATGCATTCTTAGGGGTGTCAGGGGGTACGAACTTACTTTCTGACCCTAATTTCGAGGAAGAGCAGAGTACCTGGACCTATGGTGCCGGCTTTTCACATTACAAGGGAAACAATATAGTGGTATGTGAGGAAGCGGAAGCAGCGGAACCTACACAACCTGCAGAACCCACACCTCCTCCGGTGCTGCCTACCTCAGATACCCAGGTCAATGACGAGTTTAACGGTACGTTAGGCACACAGTGGCACTGGTTAGGTGAAGCATCTGACAATCATAGTATGACACCTACCAGTCTTCATATCGATGGTAAGGCAGGCGATGTAAATAACGGCGGTTCAAACATACTGCTGCAGTACGCTCCGGAAGGCGACTTTACCATTGAGACCAGGATGTCAGGTCGTCCCACAACGGGTTGGGAGCAGGAAGGTATCCTTCTTTATGTAGATAAGGATAATTTCATTAAGCTTGACAGAGTAAATGATGGCAATGCTCCAACCAATCTATTATTCCAGTTCGGGTATTCATACAATGGTACATGGCCCGCCGGGAATACCACACCGCCCGACCCTCATCCGGAAACGGATACCTGCTATTTAAAACTTGTGAAGACAGGAGCATCCTATTCCGGTTATTACAAGTTTGATGGAGACTCCGATTGGACACTGATAGCCACCTATAATAATATCTATCTAAAGAATAAGGGAGCCAAACAGATTGGTCTATATAGCGTAAATGGCACAGGCATTCATACGGATTTTGATTATTTCCGCATATCAGATATGAATTTAAGTGCGGAGGAACCTGATAAAGACCCGGTTGAACTTGTGCTGGATGCACATACAGGGAATAGAGCACTTAGTGTGACAGGTATGACAAATTACGGCAGTGTGGGATATACGCCGATTCAGGCCGTAACAGGTTCTGCACTTACCGCAAGCTTCTGGCTGAAAGGAAGCGGCAATGTAGCGCTTGTGGTACAGGATAGCAATTGGAGTAACATTGCACAGCAAACCTTTAGTGCAACTCCTGAGTGGACCTTGTGCAAATTTGATATAGACGGCGCAGCTGTGACAACGGGTGAGTTGCATGTACAGTTTAATGATCAGCAGAACGCCGATGCAAACCTACTAATTGATGATGTGTTTCTTGGCGAAGAGGGCGGGAATAACTTAATCCCCAATCCCGGCTTTGAGAGTGCAATTGACGGTACTGTCTTTGCATGGGGCTATGACGGACATGATAGTGTCCCGGCTGACGGTGTGCCTGACGGTCATTTCTGGTTATTTGAGCCACCGATGCCGCACAGTGGTATGAAAGCTTTGACGATAACTGGAGCAACAGATTCCCAAAGTCCCGGCTTAAATGAAGTAAAAGTACCGGAAAATACGGACTTGACAGCCGGTTTTTGGCTGAAAGGAAGTGGAAAAGTAAGAATGGTCATAGCCTCTGGTGACTGGAGTTCCTATCCTTTGGATACTACATTTACTGCGACTGACGTGTGGACATATTACTCGGGCACCTTTAACTCAGGGGCAGGCGGAGAGGATGGAACCAGCACGATTAATCCGATGATTAATGCCGATATGAATGCCAATGCCAATATGATTATTGATGATATGTTTATTGGTGCAGAAGGAGGGGAAAATCTGCTTCCTAATCCTGGATTTGAGGATGGTGCAAGCTTCGCATGGGGATATGAGGCTCCTTTCGGTCTTTTGGATGTAACCCCTGTCAATCCTGTTTCGAAGGTTCATAGTGGCACTCACTCCCTTAAAGTAAGCCTTTCTGATGGCGGAAAGTTATATGACTCTATAGGAACAACAGTGAGCATCCCTGCCAACACAGATCTTGTGTACAAGGCTTGGGTAAGAGGAACAGGCAAGGTGAAGCTCTCATCAAGTTCAGACTGGAACACCTACTATGAATCGGAATTTACAACAGAGGATGCATGGAAAGAAGTAAGTGTAAATATACCTGGAACTGCGAATACATCCATCAGCATTCTTGTATGCCTTGTTGACAGCGGAACAACCTATGCAGATGATATGTTCTTAGGAGTCGATGGCGGTACTAACCTCCTTACTGCTGATGGTACCGGTTTCTATGGCTTTGAAGATGATCATCTTAGTTGGTGGAGCCTTGCAGGTGGTTTCTCTGTCATAGAAGTTCTTGATCCTTTGGCACCTCCTGTGCTTCATAATATCTATGATAAGATGTATCTTGTGGGAGATGAGGTGTTGTTCAGTGTTAAGGCTGTAGATCCGAATAACGATCCATGCACCTATACTGCTGTAAGCATTCCTTCCGGCGCAACCTTTGATCCTATTAACAGGGTGTTTAAATGGACGCCTTCAGCGGTTGGTGATTACACATTGATCTTTGGCACCAATGATGGATTAACTACTACACAAAAGAGTACAACGATACATGTTGTGGAACCCCAGATAGAACCCACGCCGTCAACACCAGGTGGCAGCAATCCGACACCGGGTACTGGCTCTGCCGTAACTCCTACCCCTACCGTAATACCGAAGGAGCTAAAGACAGTAGTAAAGGCAGATGAGTTAGAGAAGGCGATTGCTTTAGGTAAGGATTATACGGTTGATGTCAAAGATGAAGCTGGTCAGGTAAAATACAGCTGGACATTCACAAAGCAGAATCTTAAGAATGCGGATAAAAATGCTTTAAGTGATGTTAAGCTTGATATCGCGGTAGAGAAACTGAGCACGAACAAAGCAATCAATGCACTTGCAACTAAAAATAACAGCAAACAGGCAGGCGTTGTTCTTAGCTTTAGCCAAGATGGTGTATTACCGGTTCAGGCTCAGGTGAGGGTCTATTTGGGTGACTTAGGAATTGAAAAGAATACCACCGTATACCTGTATCACTATAATGAGAAGACGAAGAAATTAGATGTCCTGCCTTACAGCTCCAAGGGATATAAAGTAGATAAGGACGGTTATATTACGGTTAACCTTGCACACTGCTCCGATTATGTAGTATTGGAGAAGCCTGCGGATACAAGCGTTATAACCTCACTTGACAAACAGATTGGTTTTACTTCTGCTAAGCTGGAACTTTACACTGGCAGCAGTAAATATAGTAAAGATTCTGTTAAAGTAACGCTACCCGCAACTTTAAAGCTTGTTAAGAGTTTGAAGGATACGACTGCTGCACCGGCTGCCGGCGGAGTTACCGTAACCTATAAGTCCAGCAATACCAAGGTTGCTACAGTTTCAAGTACCGGTGCTGTTACAGCAAAGGGCAAGGGAACCGCGAAGATAACAGTGGCAGCGAAGCTGTATTACGGTAAGACTGTTACCTATACTGCCAGTATAGTGGTAAAAGAGCCAAGCATTAAGATCAGCAGGAGCGTTGCAACGATGAAGGTCGGAGATACCTTTACCTTTGGTGCAACTGTGGCTGGTTACGATAAGAGCAGCATCCGATGGACTTCGTCAGTGAAGGGTGTCGTAGTAATCGATAAGACTACCGGCAAGGCGGTTGCTAAGACGAAGGGCACAGATTATTTGGAAGCTGCCGTTGGCGGTAAGACGGTCAGAGTTAAAGTAGTCGTTAAATAAGTAAGAAGTAAATGAAGCAAATGGCACAGTCCATACATGTAAAGCGGTTTTCCTGTGACTTTATGTGTATGGATTCTGCTGTTTGCATAGGTAATTAGACTTTCGTAATACTATCATTGAGGTAAAACTGCTGATTATTAACCACAATGTACTTATTTTTTTACACTTACAGACCTGGGGGTGGCTGATAGAATATAGTCAGACATACTGTGTCCATTTACTAATCTACTAATATAACACAAGAAAGGTTGAGAAAACTATGCCACTTCCAAAGAAAACTATTGTAACAAGATATGAAAAAAACCCGATTATTACAAGCGATTTAATCCCATACAGCTGCAGAGGTGTATTCAATTCCTCTGCGGTAAAGCATAATAACAAATATTACATGGTGCTTCGCTGCGAAGGTTATGACTTAAGAGATTTCTTTATGGTAGCGATTAGCGACAATGGTTATGATGACTGGCACATTCACGGTGATGTAATCCCTATGCCGCAGACAGAAGAATTCCGTATTTTTGGCGATAACTATTATGACCCCAGAATAACAAAAATTGAAGATATTTATTATATCACTTTCTGCTGCCATGCCGCAGAAGCAAGAATGGCGCTTATGACGACGAAGGATTTCGAGAACTTTGACTTTCAAGGCTTTATTACAGGTTACGGATATCGTAATACCGTGTTATTCCCTGAGAAAATCAATGGTCTGTATACAGCACTTGAGAGGCCGAACAGCGTGGGCAGTATCTGGATGACAAGCTCTCCGGATTTAAGATTCTGGGGCGACCACAAACAAGTATTGGAAGCAAGCAAGAGTGCTGTCGGTGTATGGGGCATCAGTAAGATTGGTCCCTGCGGAACACCGATTAAGACAAAAGAAGGCTGGTTGATTATATTCCATGGTGTTTATACTGTTTGTGACTATGAGTATTTATATCATACCGGTGTTATGCTGACGGATTTAAAGGACCCTTCCAAGGTCATCCGAGTAGGTAAAGAACCTATTCTTTCACCTGAGATGCCTTATGAGCATTATGGCTTTGCACCCAACGTAGTATTTGCATCTTCCCATGTGGTTGAAGAAGACGGAAGCGTGAAATTATACTATGGCGGCTCCGACCGTTATCAGTGCGTGGCTGATACCACTGTTTCCTTGTTGTTGGAAGCGGCGCTTGAAAGATAATGATTTTGCTGCCTCGTATTTTATGATATAATGAAAGCGTAGAGAGGGATTTTGGAGCTTGTTCCCAAATTCCGACTGGAGCGGAGATTATGAACATACTTTATGTTTAGGATATAATATACAGAATAAACAGATTAGTCCATGAAAGCCGGGGCGTTGATTAAGCTTGCTTGAATTAATGTTATGGATTCTATGGAAAAGTGCAGCGTTGAGTACCTAATCTGCGTAATAAGAAATTTTGGGAACTATAATGAATTTGAAATCATGATATAGTTGAGGGAGCTGTGCAGGATGGAAAAGTTGCAATTATTGAAAGTTAGTGAGGACGGACGTTTTATTGTAAAAGAGGATGGCACCCCCTTCTTCTGGCTGGGAGACACCGGCTGGGAACTCTTTCACAGACAGTCCAGAGAAGGGGCGGTAGAGTATCTTAAGAACCGTGCGGAGCTTAAGTTTAATGTAATACAGGCGGTTCTATTATCCGAATTTGATGGCTTACGGGTTCCGAATGTCTATAACAGGACTCCTTTATTACAGAATAGTAAGGGAGAGTATGATCCTGCCTTGCCGGACCTGACTACAGAAGCAGGGGATTATACTTATTGGGATCATGTGGATTATATCATTGATCAGGCAGCGGGACTGGGCCTTTACATTGGACTTTTACCTACCTGGGGGGATAAGTACAATCTAAAGTGGGGCAAGGGACCGGAGATTTTTAATAATGAGAATGCCTACATATATGGGAAATGGGTTGGAGAGCGGTATGGCAGTAAAAAGAATATCATATGGGTTCTGGGCGGAGACAGGCAATTGAACTACCCAAGACATTTGGAAGTGATGCAGGGATTAGCAAAAGGAATCAAGGAGAAGGAGACAATCCCTCACCTTATGACCTTTCATCCGGAAGGTTTTACCTCTTCTTCTTCCCGTGTTCATAACGAGGATTGGCTGGATTTTAATATGATTCAGTCAGGGCATGACAGACAAAATAATGATAATTACAAAAGGGTGGAAGATGATTACGCCAGAAAGCCGGTAAAACCGGTACTTGATGCGGAGCCCCGTTATGAAGACCATCCTATTAATTTTAATTCGGTAAACGGATATTTTGATGATTACGATGTAAGGCAGGCTGCCTATTGGGCGGTATTGGCCGGTGCCTGCGGACATACCTATGGTCATCACTGCATATGGGGTATGAACACGGAACTTTCAGATTATTATATTATGGATTGGAAGACAGCTATGGTTCGCCCGGGTGCCAGGCAGATGGAGCATCTTCGTAAGCTGATGGAGTCCAGGTCTTTTTTAAGAATAAAGCCGGACCAGGAGCTACTTGCCGGCAATTATGAAGGAGCTAATCATATGCAGGCTGCCAAAGGGGATGATTATGCATATATTTATTCTCCTTGCGGTCTGAACTTCCGTATTAATATGGGAAGAATATCAGGTGAGAAAGTGAAAGCTTACTGGTATAATCCCAGAAATGGAGAGGCACATTATATTAACGAATATTTGAATACGGGAACAGCCACCTTTGTTCCTCCCACCAGCGGCAGGAACAATGATTGGGTATTAATATTGGACGATTGGAAGTGCACACGTAACATTTAACCGCAATTTGTCAGTAAAGGCGCACAGGAGGAGAATCTGGTATGTATAGGGTAATACTTGTGGATGATGAGATATGGACCCTCCAGGGGATTAAGGAATCGTTTAACTGGAGTAAATATAACATGGAAGTGATTGGAACATATACATTTGCTACAGAGGCACTGAAAGAAATACTTGAGAAGAAGCCTGATATTGTTTTTACAGACATTCGTATGCCGGTTATTAGCGGACTTGAGATTATAAGTAAGATACGTGAGAATGAGTTAAACACGGAGGTTATTATTGTCAGCGGCTTTGCCCAGTTTGAATATGCGAAGGAAGCCATTAAGAAAGGGGCCTTTGACTTTATTTTAAAGCCATTGGATATGGAGGAGAACGATTCTCTCCTTGAGAGGCTGAAAGTAAAACTGGATTCAAAAAGTCAGGAAAAGAATAAGAAACTCTTTGAAATGGTAATGGATGATCCGGAGGACCTTAAACCAAACGATTATGGTCTGCCGGATCATTATCCGAACTATCAGGTTGCCATATGGGTCGGTGACGGCGAAGATAAGCTGAAAGCATATCTGGATAGTCTGGAGGATATGGAATACGTTAATATTGCTATGCATAATAAGCAGTATTTTATTATGAATACAAAAGGAGATATCTCTTCTCTGATTATAGAACAGAATTTTTCTGCGGTAATCGGGCTTAGTTCTGTCTGCGGCTCAGCCTTAAATATCCCTAAGATGATTTCACAGTCCGGTATGGCTGCTCTTGGAAATTTTATTTCAGGAAAAGTGAAAACCTATCTTTACAGACCTATGCATACCTCAAAGATAACTCCGCTGATTGTGCGAATCACAAAACTGCTGGATGAAGGACAATTAACGGAGTACAATAATCTGATCGGCCAGATTCCGGTGCGTTATAAGGAAAATGACTATACAGTGGAAGAGCTCTGTTTTGCGTGGAACCGGATTGTAATGCATATAGAACTCTTATACCCGGAAAGGCTTGCAAAATCCGAATTGGGAATTCTGGAATGGTATCAGTTGGAAGCTGAATACGGGGATATTGACAGCATGTTTCAGGAACTGCTACGGGAGACAAGTTATATCTACGGGACTTCAACTATTGATGCCGAGATGTCCGAGAAGGAAGACAGTACGAATTTCAGTAAGATTTTACGGTACCTGAACCAGCACTACAACGAGCAGATTAAGTTAAAAGACATTTCACAGATGTATTACATTAACAAGAATTATGCCTGCTTTCTTTTTAAACGCAATACGGGGATGTCTTATTCCGACTATCTGAACAAAATCCGTATGGAGCAGGCGAAGAAGCTTTTGGTATCTACGGAATATACCATATTTGAAATATCGGAAATGGTTGGCTACATGGATTATTCTTATTTTAGCAAGGCCTTTAAAAAGAAGTACAATGTGACGCCCACACAGTATCGAAAGACACCGACCTGATGTATTCACAAAGGAGTTAAGATGTTCAAAAAGGATATGAGCTTTCGCAGACAGATTATTATTATGTGTACGGTCTGTATTATTTTAGTTATGGTAACGCAGCTGTTCTATATTATCAGTATTTTCAAGAGAAATTACGAACAGAATAGAATAAACTGTGAAAGTATGATAACGCAGACAGATTCCATGTTGACATTGCAGACGGATCGTATCGCCAGTATTGGTAAGACGGTATCCAATAACCAATATATTCAGGAATTACTGAATCTCAACAATCAGGATAAGAAGAGTACGGTAACCCGCAGGCATGATCTTCAGAGCCTGTTATCGGATTATCTGCAAGGAATCACCAGTGCCAATGATGAGCTCTATGATATTGCCATCATAGATAATACCAATGCGATATTCTCCCCCAACCGTTACTTTGACTACTATGTATATTCCAAGATTCAAAAAAGATATGACCTTCAGGAGCTGGCGAAGCCCTTTTATACGACTTTCTTCCAATCCAATACCTTGGAGATGTATAATTATGGATTTGGCTATGTGGTACCGGTCTATTATACTACCGCTGATAAATATTCCGACACCCATGAGAGGCTTGGAACCTGTATTGTATGGATTAAGAGGGATGCCTTGAATGAGATTGTTGATACGACGGCAGCGACAGAAGAAGCTACCGTATTAATCGTGGATAATGAATCCAATCCGATGGCTGTTAATTCTATCTATCAGGGAGATGAGCTTACTTCAGAAATTGCAAGAATGCTGTCCGCAGAGAGTGAAGCCATGAAGGATGGGACCATCCAGCAGATGAAATTCATGAAGCAGAACAGTTTTGTACTTATGAAGGAGCATAAGGCTACCGGCTGGAAGTCCATCAATATCGTGCCGGTCAAAAGCATTTATTCAGAAGCAATGCGTACTCTGCATTTGGGGATGTTTCTGGCTTTCGGTTCCATACTGATTTTAATTATATTTGATGTTTTGATGGTATACAGTATTACAAAGCCTATTAAACATATTACTTCGGCCCTTGACACCATTGGCCATGGCAAACGCAAGCAGAGAATTGATTATACGGCGAAGAATGAATTCGGTGTAATCAGCGAAAGTATTAACAATATGCTCGATAATGTGGAGGTCATGAACCGGAGGATCTTTGATATGCAATCGGAGCTCTATGAGAAGGAGATAATGCAGAAGGAAGCAGAGATGCTTGCACTGCAAAGTCAGATTAATCCCCATTTCTTATATAATACCCTGGAATGTATCCGGTCGATTGCAACAATTCATAAGATACCTGAGATATCAATTATTACCACAAGCATGTCAAAGATATTCCGCTACAGTATAAAAGGCGGTTTGGTCACTACCATTAAAGATGAACTGGAATGTATAAATGATTATTATAAAATTATTGCCGTACGGTACAATGGAAGATTAAAGCTTACCATGGAGGTGGATGAAGCTCTTTACCCTTATACAGCCTTGAAATTATCTATGCAGCCCATCATTGAAAATTCAGTAAATCACGGACTGGAAGTCAGCGAAGAAGACGTGCTGATCAACATCAGAGGCTGGATTGAAGGGGAATATGCCATGTTCTCTCTGACTGATAACGGAATTGGAATGGAGAAAGAGAAGGAAAAGGAACTGAATGATATCTTCCAGAATGCTACGACAGAAGATGTAGCGCAGATTAGCAAATCAAAGAGCAGCATCGGACTTGCCAACATCAATATGCGTATCCGAATGCATTACGGGAAGGAAAGCGGTCTAAGTGTTCAGAGTACAAAGGACGTTGGAACCACTGTAAATATGAAGATGAGGCTGGAAAAGCAAAATTAATGTCCAGCCTCTTTTTTGTTCCATACAGATGAACTTCAAAATCTGATTTTTTTACTATTATAACGAATGATAGCACATTTTATATGTACTTATTTTCATGTAGAATAGGAACATGGAAGGAGGACATATATGAAGACTAATATGAATAACGGGAATATGTCATCTAATAATTTGCTTTTATTAAACAAGAGGAAAAGGCTGATGAAAGAAATCTGGCATTATCGCAGCCTTTATCCGCTGATGATATTAGGGATTGCTTTTTTCTTGGTATTTGCCTATGCACCGATGTATGGTATCCAGTTGGCATTCAAGCATTATAGTATCGGTAAGGGAATAATGGGGAGCCAATGGGTTGGCTGGGATAATTTTACGAAGTTATTTGCCAGAGCAGAGTTTTGGGATACCATAAGAAACACCGTTGAAATTTCCGTTCTTAAACTGATATTTGGATTTCCGGTACCTATTTTATTGGCAATCGGATTGAATGAAATATTATCCAACAAATTAAGGAGAGGCTTACAAATCATTCTCACTTTGCCTCACTTCTTATCCTGGGTAACCATTAGCGGTATCATGATTGCCCTGTTTTCAACAGATGGTGCTATCAATGGTATGCTGACCGCAGTGGGCGGCTCTTCTGTCTCCTGGTTAAGCAATGGAATCGTATTCCGGGGGATTCTGGTTTTTACAGATATCTGGAAAGAGGCCGGCTGGACTTGTATTATCTATATGGCGACCATTGCGGGAATTGATCCCAGTTTGTATGAAAGTGCCAGAATCGACGGAGCAAACCGTTTCAAATGTGCCCTGCATATTACATGGCCGGCAATTAAGGGAACGGCGGCAATCCTGCTCATCATGCAGGTCGGTAACTTTATGAATGGTAACTTTGATCAAATATTCAATTTATACAATCCGACGGTTTTCAAAGCTGCTGATATTATTGATACATATATTTACCGTATCTCATTCTTACAGTCTGCGGACTATGGAGTCAGTACCGCGGTCGGACTCTTCAAGGGTATTACAAACTGTATTCTTCTGCTGGCTGCCAATTTCATCGTAGGTAAAATGAATAAGGAAGCCAGAGTGATATAGGAAAGGAGACATATATGAGTGAGATTTCGAATGTTAATGTTAAGAAAAAGCGGCACAAGGTAAAAATGTCCCAGATTATACTGGTTATAGCCTTCTGCATCTATGCTTTAATTATTTTTTATCCCTTTTATAACAGTCTTCTGCAGTCGATTGTTCCATATCAGGTTGCAGTCAGAGAGTCCTTTATGTTATATCCCAAGGGTTTTGACTGGACTTCTTATGAATTTATCTTAAGCTGGAAAACTATATGGTATGGCTTTCGAACCACATTAATTGTCCTGGTAGGAGGAGTTCTCTATAATCTTACATTAACGATAACCTTGGCGTATACCTTGTCAAGGCCGGTTCCGGGAAGACGAATTGTGAATTTTTTCGTAGTATTTACCATGTTCTTTCAGGGAGGTCTGATTCCGGGCTACTTGTTGATTAAGAATTTACACTTAATTGATACATATGCAGTTATGATTTTGCCAATGGGTATTACTATCATGAACCTTATGATTATGAGAAGCTATTTCGAAGGGCTGCCCGATGAACTTAACGAGGCGGCAAAGCTGGACGGAGCAGGAGAGCTGACAACGCTGATACGGATTTATCTCCCCCTGTCCAAGCCAATGTTAGCAACTGTCGGTTTATATTATGGGGTGGACCGATGGAATGAATGGTATAATGGAATGCTGTTTATGCGTTCCGTAGAGAAGTGGCCGCTGCAGCTGGATATCCGCAATATGATTCAGTCTGTAAGCAGTGTTGTAAATCAGATACCGGAAAGTGCAAGACCAACAGCGTATCCGTTAGGAATACAGATGGCGGGAATTGTTGTTTCTATTATCCCGATTGCGCTGCTATATCCCTTCCTGCAGAAATACTTTATCAAAGGCTTAACCCTTGGTGGGGTGAAAGGTTAAGATATGAACTCCGTTAAACAAACGGGTTTATATAATTGTAAAGCGGGAACACTACCCGCTAATCAATAATCGAGAAGGAGGAATTGATATGAAAAAATTTAAGAAAATCGTAGCTCTCTTACTTACTGTTATCATGGTTACAGGATCATTTGCGGCATGCAGTAAGAAAGCAGACGAAACGGGGGGCAATACCCAGAAGGGGAATAATACAACGCCTACAACTGCATCCGACTCAAAAGATACACAACCTACGGAAGCAGCAAATCCTTATGCAGAACATATTAAGTTCACCATGAGTGCTGTAGATGCTGAGAAGGCCGGTTTGACCGAGAACGGGGACATCGCAGCTAATTTCAAATGGTTATGTGACAAATTCAATGTGGAGTTCGAATTTTGGCCTTTGACCTGGTCCAACTATATAGATCAGACTCGTATGTGGCTGAATTCTGATTCTGCTCCTGACATTATTATGTTAGATGTTGCGCCTGTAAGGTACAGCGAATTTCTTGATTGGGTAGATGCAGGCTTGTTCAAAGAATATCCTGACTTAGCTAATTATCCTGATATGCAGGCTCGTTATGACAAGATGACAACCGGTAAGATGTTTTCTGTTGACGGTAAGTTATATGCATGGCCTGCTTACATGGATTCGGACCAATACAATTTCATTCAGCCAAGTGGTTATATTTATCGTAAGGACTGGGCACAGACTGTCGGCCTTTACAAAGAGGATGAAACCTATTCCTGGGATGAGTGGCAGGCACTTGTAAAAGCTGTAATTGCCAAGGATCCCGGCAAGAACGGCGCAGGCAAAACAATTGGTATCATGGCAAAAGATAACTGGGCATTCCCTAAGTATATTGTTGGCAGTATCTCTCCCTACATGTTATCTTTTAAGAAAGATACAAGCGGCTCATGGGTATGGGGCGCAGCACTTCCGGAGACTTTAGAGGCTGTTAAGACTACAAAGCAGATGTATGATGAAGGCTTGATCTGGTCTGACCAGCCGATGTTAACAGAGAACGATTTTGCTAACAACTTTAATGCCGGCAAGTTATTCTCCGTAATTAATGCTAATATGACCGTTCAAGGGTTGGATGACATTAGAAAACAGTGGTCGGATGCTAACCCTAACTTAAAGGCAGAAGACAGTATCAGTGTAGCAGCAGTACAGGGACAGGACGGTAAGCTTCAGACCTGGCAGACCTCCGACCAATGGTCACAGACTGCTATGAACCACAACATGACAGACGCGCAGGTTGAAAGATGGACAGCAATCGTTAACTTCCTTGTATCAGATGATGGATATAACTTCAGAAACTTTGGTATCCAGGATACAGACTGGAAGTACAATGCAGACGGCACTGTAGAATGCTTATGGCCTAAGGATGCAGACGGCAACCCTGTTAATCCTTATGCCTACGGTACATGGCCTTGGGCTCGTTCTGTAGGATGTACGGATGGCTTTGCATTGGTTAACCCTGCATACCCTCAGTGGGAAAGAGATTTAGTGACCAGAGAATATGAGAAATATTCCGCTTCTGACGTAACGGTTATTCCTTTGGATCCTAACTTCTCATTCTTTACAACAGAAAACTATAACACTGCAACAGCAGGTCTTGAGGCAGAAACCTACACTAAGATTACTGAGTTAATGACCTCTAAGGACATTGAAGCTGATTGGAACGCATGGGTGAAGCAAAAATCCGCAGAAGTTCAGCCTGCTCTTGATGAGTTAAATAAAAATCTTAAGTAATAAATAACCTTTAACTTCTTAAAGCCTGCCATAACTTAATCGCAAAACTGTTACGACAGTAAAAGATGAGTATGGCAGGCTTTGCAATTCCGGAAAGATGGTGAATGACAATGACAGAAACTGAAATATCAAAATTGTATGAGAAAGATATTAATCCCTGTATTATACAGGCAATCGAAATGACAGAAGCTTATAAAGAATATCAGGATGCTCCTCTTGCCATACGGGAGGCCATGTGTCTTAAGAAACAGTTCCCTATGCTGTTAAAGGATATACAACAGTCAGACCTGTTTGCAGGGCGTGTGCCAAGATACCGGGTATTATACGTTGGAACCATCTGGTGGATGGCATATGATAAGTCAGCAGCAGGAACTTACAGGGAGGGAAAACAAGGCGGTTACTGCTTTGAATTATCGGCAGTTGACAAACTGGCGAAGAATGAGGAAGAGAAGAAGTTATTGCAGGAACTTGCGGAGTTTTGGAAAGATAAAACTACCATGCAAAAGGAAATCTCTTCCCGTGATGAGGATTTAAAGAAATATGTTGGTGACAACCGCCATGTATCTGCGGAAAATATCGGTTTTTCCATTGCGGTGGATTTAGACCGCTTAGTACACAGAGGCATCCCGGGGTTACTCCAGGATGTTGAGAATCGAAAGCTAAGGGCGGAGAAGGCAGGAGAAGATACTTCCCTTTACACAGGCTTAAGGATAACCCTTGAGATTATTACAGATACATGCCATTACTATGCCAAACAGGCACGTGCTCTGGCAGAGGAAGCAATCGATTCCGCTGATCAGGGCAGACTGCTCACCATAGCGGAGATTCTTGAGAATATAACGTTTAGTGCTCCAAAGTCCTTTCGTGAAGCAATTCAATTAGTATGGATCTATACCATTCATTCAGGGGGAAAACATATGGAGGCATGGGGACTGGATGTAGTTCTGGGAGACCTCCTGGCACATGACCTGGATCACGGCATTATTACCGAAGAGGAAGCAGTTCAGATGACGCAGTCACTCTGGAGGCTTTACAATGAGAACGGAGAGGATGCAACCTGCAGAATTATGATTGGCGGCAAAGGAAGGCGCAATGAAGCCAATGCAGACCGCTTTTGTTATATCGCTATGGAGGCGAGCGGAAGACATAAGAGAGTAACTCCTCAGCTGGCGCTCCGTTTCTATAAGGGACAGGATCCAAAGCTTCTTCAGAAGGCTTATGATACCATCAACGAATCCTACACTTTCCCTCTTCTGTATAATGACGATGTGGTTATTCCGGGAGTAGCGAAGGCTTTTGGTATCACAGAGGATGTGGCGGAACATTATCATCCGTTAGGCTGCGGGGAATACATGCTTGCCAGCGCAAGTCCCAGTTTACTGGATTGCGGCTGGAATATCCCAAAGGCAGTCGAAGCTGCTCTTCGTAACGGGCACAATTACCAGGGTGAACTGATTGGGCCGGGGACCGGAACCAATGATACCTTTGATACCTTTGAGAAATTCTATGAGGCATTTCTTGCACAGATTAAGTTCGGAGCCAAAATTGTTGCGAAGCAATATGAGAATATAAGCAGAAATCTGCCGAAGGACTGTACTTTTCTGTTTGCAAGCCTTCTTACGGATGACTGTCTGGAGCGGGGTAAACCTATTATGGATGGCGGAGTACGCTATTTGGGCGGCTGTGTCATGGGGCATGGATACTCCAATGCAGCCGATTCCTTAACCGCTATTAAGAAACTGGTATATGATGAGAAACGCCTTACGCTGGATCAGCTGGTAACGGTTCTCGATGCCGACTATGAGGGATATGAAGACATTCATAAAGTTCTTCTGGGAGCACCGAAGTATGGAAATGATAATGAAATGGCAGATAAGATGCATAAACGTATGTGGGTGGATGTACATGCCGCAATCAGGGAAGCAGGAGAGAACTCTTCTCTGGATTTCCTGACTGCGAGCAGTGTTAATCCCGGAGGACATGGAATGGGCTTTGCTTCCGAAGCTACCGCAGACGGCCGCAGGCGGGGCCAGTCCTATGCTATCGGTAATTCCCCTACTGCGGGTGTTGACCAAAGCGGCTTGTCGGCGCTGCTTAATTCTTTATCAAAGACAGACCCTGCCAATGGAGGAGCTGTATCGAATATTAAAATATCAAGAGAATTCTTTACAGAAGAGAGGCCGAAGTTAGAAGCTCTCTTTGGAACTTTCTTCGTAAAGGGCGGAATGCAGGCGAACTTAAGCGTTGTGAATAAGGGAGACCTGGAGGCAGCATTGGTTGAACCTGAGAAATATACCCACGTGCTGGTCCGCCTGGGTGGATGGACAGCTCGTTTCGTGGATTTGGAGCGCAGAGTTCAAGAAGAAATCATTGGGAGAACATTGTATTGAATCATAAAGGACTGATTATATCAATTGAGAAGACCTCGATACATGACGGACCGGGGCTTAGAACTTCTGTCTTCCTAAAAGGCTGCCCCTTGCATTGCCTGTGGTGCCATAATCCGGAGTCGCAATCCTTTTTACCGGAGCTGTATTACTTTGATGAGAAATGCGTTCGATGCGGCACCTGTTTAAAGGTATGCAAGGAGGGCTGCCATATTATTACTGCGGGCGAGCATAGTATCGACCGCAGTAAATGCACCAGATGCAATGCCTGTGCCGCTGCCTGCCCTTATTCTGCCCTTGAGATGAAAGGGGAAACCATGGATGTGGATGCCGTTTTGGTTGAGGTAGAGAAGGACCGTGAGTATTATGAGGCTTCCGGCGGAGGTCTCACCGTCTCCGGAGGGGAACCTTTGTCACAGTTTGAGTTTACATACGAGCTTCTATTTAAGGCGAAGGAGAAGAATATTCATACATGCCTTGAGACTTGCGGTTATGTACCAACAGAAAAAATAATCAAAATTAAGAATCAGGTAGACCTCTTTCTATATGATTACAAGGAGAGCGATTCAAAAAAACATAAGCACTATACCGGTGTGGACAATGGATTAATCCTTAAGAACCTGCAGGAGCTGGACAAACTTGGTGCAAAAATCATTCTCCGCTGCCCGATTATACCGGGACTGAATGACAGGGAGGACCATTTTCGCGGAATAGGGGCATTGGCTGACAGCTTAGAGCATATTGCTGAGGTCAATATCATGCCTTACCATTCCTTCGGAAAGTCCAAGAGTAAAAATATCGGAAAGGAATATCCGTTGGAGGCAGTTAAGACTGTAGAGAAGCAGCAAGCGGAACAATGGGTAGAATTTGTTCAGGCCAATACAAAAGTGCCTGTAAAAAAAGGATAAGGAAAACTGTAATAGGAAGCAGCATGGATATATGGCTATGTCTTCATGAAAGGTGTCAGGTTGAAAAAAAAGACAGTTTTTTTCAACTACAGATTCAGGAATACCCAATCGAAGATTGGATTTCAGGAAAGAGGTTAAAAATGCCGGTTAAACAGTTACAGCGAAGTACGCCGGAGCGGCAGGGAGTTCGTTCAGAGGCAATCTTGAACCTTATTAATGAATGGGAGCAGATGAGAACACAGGACATGCGTCAGGATATCCACAGCTTTATGTTATTAAGACACGGATATGTAATCGCAGAGGGCTGGTGGGCTCCTTATGCCAGGGAAATGCAGCATGCCATGTTCTCAATGAGTAAGAGCTTTACTTCTACAGCCGTCGGTTTTGCTGTGTCAGAAGGTTTGCTGTCAGTTGAGGATAAGGCAGTCTCTTATTTTAAAGAAGAATACCCGAAACCGGCAGGATACTTAGCACAGATGCGGATTAAAGACCTTCTTACCATGTCGACCGGACAGGAGAAAGAACCTACGACAGATATGATATATCAGGCAGAAGGCGACTGGATAAAAGCCTTTTTCGAAAGTCCGGTTACGAAAGAGCCGGGAAAACAGTTCTTGTACAATTCCGGCGCCACTTACATCTTATCAGTAATAGTACAGAGGGTAACCGGACAGAAAATGATAGATTATCTGGAACCGAGATTATTTGCTCCTCTGGGCATTGAAAGCCCTCGCTGGAATGAATGCCCGAAGGGATACAATACCGGTGGTTTCGGTATGTGGCTGAGGACGGAAGACATCGCAAAGTTTGGACAGCTATATCTTAATAAAGGTGCATGGGAAGAGCGGCAATTACTGCCGGTACAATGGATTGAAGAAGCGGCCGGCTATCAGATTGATAACACTGGTGATAACCCGGATATGGATTGGCGCCAGGGCTATGGTTATCAATTCTGGCGCTGTTGTCATGGGGCATATCGCGGAGATGGTGCTTACGGACAATTCTGCATCGTAATGCCGGAGCAGGATATGGTACTGGTGACTACGGCAGGTATGTGTAACACGGGGAGGCCGGTAGAAGCAATATGGAACCATCTGTTACCGGGAGTTACAGATAAAATACTGTCTGAAGACCGGAATACGGTTAAGCTGAAAGAAAAATTATCAAGTCTGCAGGTGCTGCCGCCCGAAGGAAGACTGACCAGAGTCGTGCTGTCTGATGGCAGTAATAAATCAGAACAACTTACTGAAATTGAAGGGAAAAAGTTCACTCTGGATAAAAATACGAGTGAATTTGATTATGTATCCTTCCATTTTCAGGATGATAGCATCCGGATGTCAGCCGGCAGGTCAGGCCAGGATGTAGTATGGAATATTGGCATCGGATATTGGATTAAGAATGATGTGACAAGAAAAGGACGTTGTAATTTAGCATTTATGACTGGAATCTGGCAGGATAAGAATACTCTGCTCCTGCAATCCAGATTGGTTGAGACGCCATATGCTATTTATTATAAGTTTGTCTTTCTTGATGGGAAGGTTAGTATGGAGTCCAGGGTTAACCTGTATTTTGACGATACATGCTGGGATCAGGATTTATGCTGGTAAAATTCCCGAACATTTTTGTTGAAATATTTAATAGTGGTGTAATAGCACTTGGGGTTGAGTATAATCATTTATTGATTATACTCAACCCCAAAGACCATATTTTTTTGCAACTATCAGAATATGCTATTCAATAATATAAGCACGGACAATCTCACCATAATAAGCGGTGTGATAATCTCTGTTTGCACCATGGAAGGAGCTGTCGACTTCCTTAGGGTAGAAAGTTTCCCGGTATTCTTCCGAAAGTGCATGTTCATCCTGTTTTTGTTTATACACAACCCGGCATTCAAGGGTCAAGGGTAATTCTTTAATAGCAGGAACAGAAACCACATCGGATTCTTCCAGGGTCAGATTAAGTTCTTTTATTTTATCTACGTTATGTCCGGATTTTGTTCCGCAAAAGCCTAGTATTTTCTTGTCAAAAGCACCGTAGGGAATATTTATTGTGAATTCGGGATTTTTATCAAGCTGACTTTTGGTAAAGCGGTTTTCTCTCACAAAGGTTGTAAAAATCGGTCTTGACCATTCAATACCCAGGGTACCCCAGGAAATAGTCATAGAGTTTACTTTATCATCTGCCTTTGTAGTCAATAAGACGCCGGTTTTAACGGCTTTTATAATTTCTGCGGTATAATCGAATACATCGATTTCCTTTTTCATTGTATTAGCCTCCTTGAAGTTTGATTTCCTATATGATATGCTAATATATAATTTGTAGCAAGTATGCACTTTTTAGTAAGGTACTATCCAATAGTATAGTGTAAGAATTATTGAAAGGTATCATTCTTACACAAGTATATGCCTGGAAATCCCCGGCATATACTTGCGGCACGTTGGTAAAGCCGTATAGGGGAGGTTGAGTTATTATGAAAACAGAAGTTAATGTTAAGCCGTTTGCCTATGCAATGTCTATGATTGACGGCAAATGGAAAATGCACATATTGTTCTGGCTGTGGAAGAATCCGGTTCTGCGTTATGGCGAGCTGAAACGTTCTCTTGGGACGATTACCCACAAGATGCTCAGCACCCAGTTAAAGGAACTGGAACAGGACGACCTTATTATACGCAAAGAGTACGCTCAGGTACCTCCCAAAGTAGAGTATTCCCTGTCAGAGAGAGGTCTGACCCTGATGCCTGTGCTGCAATGCCTCTGCGAGTGGGGGAGCAGTCATCTTGAGGATAATCAGGAGTAGATGCCATTATCCTTCCGAAACTGGGAAGGGGTCATTCCGCAGCAGGTCCGAAAGGCTTTGCTGAAATAATTGCTGTCGGCATAACCAAGCCGGTCGGATATCCACTGTATCTTTAATGAACCGTCTAAGAGTAATTCTTTTGCCCGTTCCATACGGATTTCTAATACATATTCATAAATCCCGATATTATAATTCGCCTTAAAAATCTTGGACAGATACTCTTTTGAAAAATAATATTTGTCTGAGAAATAGGACAGCCTTAAGTTCTGGTTATAGTTTTTATCAATATAATCCTTGATAATAGCTGCGACCTCTCCTGCGGATATACTCTGTTCTTCCCCACCTGCGGCAAAATCCATATTCGGATTCAGAAGGCTCACCGCCTTCTTGATAGAGGTATTTAATTCTTCTTCCATAATGGGCTTTAGGATATAATCAATAGCGCCCAGTTTGATGGAATTCTGGGCATAATAAAAGTCATCGTATCCGCTGATTACAATATACATAGCGTCCGGAAATTCTTTTTTGGCATTTTTCAAAAATTCTATGCCGTCCATGACCGGCATCTGCATATCAATAAAAACAATGTTAGGACGCAGTTCCCGCATGGCATATAATCCTTCCTTTCCGTTGGAGGCAAGAGAAGGGGTATCTACATGATAGGTGTGCCATTTGCCCAGCTTACACACTGCAATCTGAACAGCTTTTTCATCATCTACGATTAAGGCTTTATACATAAGGCATCTCCTTTATGGCTGGTACTAACAGGTTGATGGTGGTATAGCGGCCTGTTTCGCTTGCAATCTGCATACTTGCCTGACCGTTATAAAGAAGCTTAAGGCGGCTGTTCAGATTAATAAGACCTATTTCTGAATTTCCATGGGATACGGTGTTCTTTGCAAAGTCTTCTTTTAATTTGTCCAGATAGTCCTGTGATATGCCGCAGCCGTCATCGGATACGGTTATGGACAGGTGTTCTTCCTGAAGCTGTGAAGCAATGGTGATGCGGATAGAGTTTCCGTTCTTGCCCATGCCATGGAGAATAGAGTTCTCGACCAATGTCTGAATGCTTATTTTGGGAATCAGAATATCCGGAGCGGCCTCATCGGTTTCTATGGAAACCTCCAGTTTTTCACTAAGGCGCATTTTCTGGAGCAGGACATAATGGTTGACATATTCCAGTTCTGAACGAAGACTGACAAAATCCCCTCCTTTAATGGTATACCTTAAAATACTTGCCAGAGAAGTAATCATGAGGTGTATGCGGGGCTGGTCATTGATTAGGGCTTCTGTGGAAATTACCTGCAGGGTATTGTAGAGAAAATGAGGATTAAGCTGTGCCTCCAGTGCTATTAGTCTGGAGGTCTTTTCATTGAGCTCTGCCAGATAGTTTTTCTTAATCAGCTCATCAATATGCTTTATCATATAGTTAAAGTCATAGGAAAGGGTGGCAATTTCCCGGTTTCCTCCGATGTCCACAGTAGAAGTAAAATCTCCGTTTCCTACATTCCTCAGATTCCGGGCCAGGGTGGAAAGCGGGGTGGCAGTCAGGCGTAAAAGGACAGTAAGCAGTACAACGGCCAACCCCCAGACCATAAGGCCCATAAGAAGACTGATCTGAAAGGATTTGCGGATGGCCTTATCCACCGCAGACAAAGGGGTGAAGGAGACCAGCTTTAGCTGGTAATCCGTACTTTCGCTGGTGGTGACGATATAAGGCTGGTTGTCCAGTGCCATAATGGAATAATCCTTATCGGCCTGCTGTTCTACTTCGTTCAGGGCATCCTTGGAGCCGGTATTTATCCTGGCGGTATTTCCGGTGTAGAGAAGAGCATTGTCCTTATTCAGGATACAGAGGAATTCTCCGTTGTCTTTATGGTTTTTGTTAATGGATTCAATATAGGTCTTATCGACGGTAAAATTAACAATGGCAATAGGCTTTCGGTCCTTAATGCGGATAATACTGTGATAAAAGTCAAAAAAGCCTTTTCCGGAGCCGGATGGAAGAATTACGGTAGCTTCTCCCTTCAGGACGTTTGAATAACCGTCCTTTTCATTGATATCTGCCTGAGAGAGGTCAGTTATTTTCTGGGCCTTTGCATTGCGCTCGAACTCGGTTTTCTGGTGAATAAGATAAATATTGTAGGACGTGAGATCGCTTCTGGAATAGTAATAAGCACGAATCTGATTTTTGATGTAACTCTTCTGCCAGACATCAATAGGAGCGGACATGCTTAGTATCTGGGTAAGCTTTGTGTCGTAACAGGGCTGCACGGAGAAATAAATCAGGTCCTTGATGTACTTTTCAAGATTCTCAGCTTCTAAATCCAGCAGATGATTGGAAGTAGTAACCTCTGTTTTTAATATGGTATTCCGGTTTCTGGAATAGTTATCAGCCAGTATTACAAGAATGGTAACAGATATTACAATAAAAGTCAGAATAAACAACTGTGTCCATAAAGGAACACGATTCAGGAATTGATAGATGCGCTTTTTATAGTTCATGTCTTTCCCTCCATAATAGAATACCCCTGTATACATTATACAATAATACGGAAAGTAAGACAATTTTACAGGATTATTTGTTCATTATTTTACCTGTGTTTGTTCTTTATTTTCTATTTTTTATACAATGTAACTTCTATATAATAAAAATATCAAAAAAATTATACAAAATGGAAAAGAGGAAGGGTAAGAGATATGGCATCAAAGAGAAAGAGAAAAGAAGTGCTGGAGAATATTCTGTATACGGTTCCTTCCGTGTTCCTTGTATCCTTAATGTTGTATATTCCGTTTATTATGAGTGGATACTATTCGCTGACGGAGTGGAATGGAATTGCGAAAGAGCCGTCCTTTGTGGGCCTTGCGAACTTCAAAACAATATTTTCACAGAGCATGGAGTTTAAAAGAGCCTTGATTTTTACGGGAAAATACACCTTTGTATTCGTGGTGCTGTCCAATGTTATTGCAATTGCCCTTGCAGTTGCACTGACAAAAAAGTTCCGTATGGTCAATGTGATTCGCGGTGTGTTCTTTATACCTTATATCATGAGTATGACAATCGTAGGTTTCATATGGAAGTTCATTTTCACCCAGGGATTTTTAAGGCTGTATGAGATAACCGGCTGGGGAGTCTGGAACTTTAGCTGGCTGGGGAATCCCAAGCTTGCCTTTTACTCGGTCGCACTGGTTGGAGTATGGCAGTCCCTTGGTTTCTATATAGTGCTTTATATTGCGGGCTTACAGGCAGTCCCAAAGGATGTATTGGAGGCTGCGACGGTAGACGGAGCTTCAGGGAGCAAATGCTTCTTCCGTGTTACCCTGCCTCTTCTTGGCCCTTCTATTACTACCTGTATCTTTATGTCATTGACCAATGCACTGAAGGTATTTGATATCATCCTGGCCCTGACCAAAGGAGGACCCGGCGGTGCGACCTACAGCGTTGCCTTGCAGATATATAAAGAAGCCTTCCAGAATAATCATTACGGCCTCGGTTCAGCGGAATCCATTGTTTATTTTATATTTGTTCTGCTGGTAACACAAATTGTATTAAAGCTGTTTAGCAGCAGGGAGGTGGAGAGCTGATGAGAACAAAAACAAAACAAAAACTTTCCCACCGGGTGTTTCTGCTGTTGGTAACAATACTTGCCATTGTTTATATTTATCCGGTATTTCTTATGTTCATGAATTCCATGAAGCCCTTTGGAGAAATTGTATCGGACGCTATTGCATTTCCTAAAAAGCTTGCCATAGAAAATTACAGCTATGTAATAGATAAGATTGCCTATGGCCATCTCTTTTGGAATAATGTATTCATTACGGTGGTGGGAATCCTGGGGATAGTATTTTTCTCTTCTTCCACGGCATACATACTGGACCGGAGGAGAAACAAGTATACCAGAATCGTTCATTTTCTGATAATTACGCCGATGCTGATTCCCTTTCAGACTATCATGATTACCTTGCTAAAGACCATGACGGTAATTCATCTCTCAGGCAGTAAGCTGGGACTTGGCATTCAGTATTGGGGATTTGGAATTCCCATGGCTACTTTTATTTTTTATAATTTCATGAAGACCATTCCGGGAGAATTGGATGAGAGTGCTAAGATTGACGGAGCCTCAACTACAAGAACTTTTGTGTCAGTTATTTTTCCCTTGTTGAAATCCGTAACGGTCACGGTAATTGTCTTAGATGTAATGTGGATTTGGAACGACTTTTTGCTGCCCTTGCTTATGGTTAACAGTGATAACAGGACCAAGACCCTTGTGCTGGCGGCTTATACCTTTATAGGTCAGATGAATACCAAGTGGCACTATGCCATGACAGCTATGGTTCTTGCAGTGGTGCCCTCAATTCTTATTTTTATCCTGCTGCAGAAATATATCGTTGAAGGTGTTGTAGCAGGTGCGGTGAAGGGGTAAGGAGTCAGAGTATGATTTCATATAGCTCGGCAAGTAAAGATGTAATGATAATTTCACTCCGCAAGCTTGTGCCTGCGTTATCCCGGGCACGAACTTGAGGTATGCTGCGGAAGGTAATTTTCCTGCACGAGCTTATGAAATTTATATAGGTGCCATGCCTATCATGGCGAACATAGAATTTATGGGAGGTATTTTTATGAAGAGAAAGATAGTTAGTATCCTGCTTTGTGCCGTTATGATCGCAGGACTCCTCAGCGGGTGTGCAAAAACAAATAAGACGGCGGATACCGGCGATAACACAGCCGCAAAAGACGATTCCAAAACAGAGAGTACGGTCACACCGGAAGCCGATGATTCCAAGCCTGTGGAAATTAATATCTTCATCAGTCAGCCGGAATATGCGGATGCCATTAATGAACTTATTGACGCTTACAAGAAAGTAGCACCCAATGTTACCATCAATTATGAGACCACACAGAATGACTATCCTACTCTGCTGAAAGCAAAATTAAATTCAGGGGATGTGCCGGATATCTTCTCCTCCACTTCGGGAAAAGAGATTGATGTATACAGAGAGTGGTCCTATAATCTGGCTGACCAGGCTCTCACAAAGACAATGCTTCCGTCGGTAGCTTCCTCCATGCAGTCCTCGGAAGAAGGCGGTGGTGTATACGGAATTGCAATCAAAGGCAATTATTTTGGTATGGTTTATAATAAGGACATCTTTTCGAAAGCAGGTATTACAGAATTTCCGAGTACCGTATCTGCTATGAAGGCAGCCTGCGAAAAGCTCTCTGCTGCCGGATATACACCTTTTACTACGGGTTACAGCGAGTGGTGGGTATTTAAACATGTATGGCAGCACTTCCTGGCAGCAGCGGCAAAAGACGCAGGAACGGATGTGGCCTCACTGGTAAAGCTATTCGAAGAAAATAAGGCAAAAGTAAAGGATTATCCGGAACTCTATAATAATTTCTTTGATTTTATAGACCTTACAGTAAAGTATGGAGATGCTAAGCCTTTGGAGACAGCTCTGGAGAATGAAGAATCCGCTTTTGCCGGCGGGAAGGCGGCTATGGTAGTAGGGCAGGGAGCATGGATTGAAGGCGATGTAAAAGCTATCACTCCGGATATTCAGATTGGTTTTAACGGCTATCCGGTGACGGAAGATGCCAGCCAGTGCCAGGTGATTTCAGGCTCCGACCAGGCCCTTCATGTATATAAGGATTCCAAAGCTCTCCAGGCTACTCTTGATTTTGTGAACTGGTGGTATACTTCGGATTATGGTATCAGCTGGTTTACAGATGTAGCAGGAGTAGTACCGCCGGTAAAGACGACTGCCCAAAGTAATTTTGATATTATCAAGCAGGGCAGTGAATTGGAGTCAACTGTTGGTGCCGCACCTCTTGGTGTATGCTATTCCACAGACAGCTGGTGGCAGGTGTTTGGTGAACTGATGCAGGCATATATTGCAAAGACGGCAGATAAGGACGCCACTTGCGCCTCCATTGAAGAACAGTGGGCAGCCATTGACGGAGCACAATAAGGAATAATAAAAGGAGCAATTTTGTTTCCCCGGCTGCCGGCTTTAAGGCACATCACCGGGGAAACGAAAGCGCTCCTTTTATTTATTCGTGGAAGGATTTCCAGAAGGCACCGTCTTTGTTTAAGAGGCTGTCAATGCTGGAGAAGGGAACCGCGAATTCCGGGAAACCTGCAGCATAGGGTGCTATGGACGTGGAATCAAAGTAAAGGGTCAGGGTATCTGCGTTCAGGTAGAACAGCTGGTCTTTGGTAACATAGGAGCCGTCGGTATCAAAATAATAGCCGGTGCCCTCCTTTTCCTGCTTCTTTATTTCCTTGGTGACAATATTGTTGAGGGTCTTAGTATAGTCGCTGTCTTTTAGGAAAAGATCCTTTAACTCATAGAAGGTACCTGTTTTGGTGTCTATGAAATAGTAAGAGAGGTAAGGGGTTCCATGAGCAGCTCCGATATAATAGTCATATCCGGTCTTGCTGATAATAAGGAGGTCTTTTATCTGGTTTACGGAGAAGCTGTCATCAATTGTCAGTCCGTCATTTACAGTAACCTTTTTCGCATTAGTGGTAAACAAATCAATTAACTTGTCGTTGACCTGCTTCTGTATGCCGGTATCACTTAAGCCGCTTATCTGAGGATAATATACGGTTACATATTTATTGGGTTTTAACTTAAGGGAATCCACAGTGATGCCGGAGGACAAAGCTGTTGTTGTGGGCTCCTTCCAGATAACGGTTCCGTCCAGTTTCAAATAGTAAAGGGTATTATCAATATTTGCCTGCACAACATCGCCCTGTACGGTCAAAGTGCCGCGGCCTTCCTGCTTGGGGAAAGAGGAGACGATATTACCGGTGGTATCAATCAGGTAAGTGTATTTGCTGTCAGTATAGGAAGCATATTTACCGCTGTAAACGCTAAGGTCATAGTATTTGAAAGTGGTCAGCTGCTTTCCGCTCTTGTTGAAAAGGGCAGAGGGCTTAATACTTACAAGATAGCCTTCATCCATGGGAAGCTTCTTCTTTACTCCGAAAAGTCCGTTGCCAAGATAGGTAACCTCGCTGTAATTTGCCTTTAAAATGGTCTTTCCGTTCATGTCCACAACACCTCTTAAGTAGGTCTTGGGATTGGTGTAGATAGCATAACCGTCATCTGTTATGTCGTAGTAATAGTTTTTATTTACCAGGGAATAAGTCTTTAGAACTTTGCCCTGCTTATTGATGCGGTAATATTTACCTGACTTTGATACGATTGCCGTGTTGTCCTTACCGAAATTACCGGTATAATCATAGACAGCCTTTAACACAATTTTGCCCTGAGTGTTGATATATCCGCTCTTATAGGTAGTGCTGTCGGTGAAAGAAGACATACCATTTTGAAAATCTCTTAAGTATTTCGTGGTTTTGAGTATAACTTTGCCCTTTGTGTTGAGAACCAGATAGTTGTTGCCCTGATTAACAACGGCCACGCCGTCGGAAAAATTTCCGGCCCAGGTATAGGCAGGTTTAACAATAACAGCACCTGTACTGTCGATATATCCATATAGTACCTTACCGTTAACTGTAGTATGAATCAGATAAAGGCTGGAATTTTCCTTTGTGCTGTTTGCGGCCGTTGCCGCCGTGCTTTCTGTATGTATAGTGGAAGCACTTACGAAATTTACGCTGCTGACATTGCTAAATGCAACGGATAAACATAAGGTTCCTACAATGGCAGTTTTTTTGATGTTATTTCTTGTTATCACTTTCATTTCCTCCCGGTTGAATTATTTCTTGATAGGTTTTATCTCATAAACATATTATAATATGTTTGATTGAAAATGCACGTTACGTTTATATGAACTATATTAAGTTTTATTTACGAATTAGTTATCAGAAATGTTTGTCAGGGATTTCAGATAAATTCTATGAAATGTTGGTTCGGGATATAAGAGGGTATGAGAGGGAAAAGGGCAGTTTTTCTCAATCGGACGGCAATTTGCACAGAGCAGAAAGACTCCTGCGCTGGTTCCAAGGCGCAGGAGTTCTTTCTGCTCTGTGCAAATTGCCTGTGAATATATTGGAATGGGGCTTTTGACGACTATATCATAATATGATTCGCTCGACAAAGGGGGCATTTTCTAAAATTCAAAAAAAAGTGCATAAAACATTAATGTTTACAAACTGTATATTCTTTTGAAAATGGAAAAAAAATCATCAAAAACCATGTTTATCTGAATTTTCAACTATGATTTTAAAAGACATATTGTACAATTTGCCATGTCGATTTAAAAAGGATGCCATTTGTTGGGCGAATCATAAGATGGAAGAATAGGTATTTGGAGAAGGTTTACAAATACTGCAAGGCTCCTGTTGCAAACGTTGGAATTTATTATAATGAAGAGCTTTTATTCATGAAAAGGGGGGACAGTATAAACAAAACAACTAGGGGGTTGCAAAATACAAAAATACATCAAGATATGGTTCATAGACACTTGGTCAGTACCAATATTTTATATGAAAAATTCATTTTGCGACAGCCCTGCTGTTTGTCTGAAAAATCGATTTAAATTTGAAGTCCTGTCTGTTGATTTGGTATGGTCTAGGATTGCAGTACTTCTGTAAGAAGATTCTTTAGGGAAAGAGCTTCTTCGAATTCGGGGTTTAAGGAAAGGGCCTTATTAATGTGCTCCAGAGCTTTTTTGAATTCCTGCATATTATAATAGCAAAGGGTTATTTCATAATAGATGGCAGCATCTTCTCCGTAGAATTCCAGGGATGACTGAAATAACCGGATAGCATCTTTGTCGTAGCCGAAGTACCCCAGTAAGGTAGCCAGGCAGTAAAACAGATTCTCGTCTTCTCCGATGGGGAAATAGTATTCCCATACTTTGTATATGGCGGCAATCAGTTCGTCTTTTGGAAATGCTTCTTCTTTCTCAATACGTTCCAGTAAGGTATTATAAAACTCCAGAAAGGTTCTGGAATCCCAGAGGGTATACCGCAGAAAGGTCAGCAACTCTCTGGTAGTCAGTGAATTCTTTAAGGGGACGATGCCTTTCTTTAGGACATAAAAGTCATCGGGACCAATTCCTTCCGTAATCTCCTGATAGGCCATACCGGTCTCCAGAAAATTGTGGGAGTGTTTACTTAATAAAAAGAGGGAAGTTGTTACACTTTCATGTTCATAGAGGCTGTGGAGGGCATTTCCTCCAAGGCTCTTAAAATATAGTTCCAGGGCATGGAAGTTAACTGTCAGGGAGATGGAACCGTGCTTTGACAGGTAGGGGTGGTAGTTCTTGTACATGGATTCCGGATTTCGATATCCTTTATCGGTGGAAAGCAAAACGATGTCATCACCAAACAAGGCACGTAACCTTTTGATACACCGCAAAGCCTCAATGGGCATGGAAAAAGCGGTGTCTTCCATAGAAGCTTTGTAGAACAGGAGAATATCATTAAAATAATTATCCTCGTAATAATGGCTTCCTTCTACTTGATTATCGTTATAGGAATAGTCCAGGCCGGCAAGGATGGATTTATCTTTATGGGTATTTTCATCATTTTTTGCGGTAATGGTAATTAATCCTTCGTGAAGTATTCCGTTGTTTACATAGAAGGTATCCTGGGGAATGCTGTCAAAGGTATAGTTAGCGAATAAGATAAGAGGACTGCTAAGAACTCCGGGACGGAGTACCTCGTTACTGTGCCTTAAAAGGAGAGTCTCATCAGAGGTCATATCAAATAAGGCACAATCCAGTATTCCGCTTTCAAAATAGGGTTTCAGATAGCTGTGGTTCTGCCAGTAGGTGACGTTCTGTTCTGCAAAGTCTGATAAAATATATTTAATCTTTAAATCCTTTAGGGATGAATTCTGGGTCATATATAAAAATCTTTTGAGAAAAGTATAAGTAAAGCGCCCGACTCCGGCGGCCAGCTCCATAATATAGATAGTAGTGTTCCTGTCAAAATCCTCACCGGAAGCCAAATCCCTGCAATAGCCGAATACAGTCTTGGCGTATACGTTTGCAATATAGGGATTTGTAGTGATATATTGAGGCACAATTCCTTTAATCCATGCTTCCGGGCCTTGATTAGCGTAGAAATCTGACTGCAATTTCCAGACTATGGACTGGGACAGAGGCTTTGAAGCTTCAAGCGGGATATCCGAATTCGATGAGGCCTCTGATTTTGTAGTTCTTCTGACGGTATATTTTTTTGCTTTTTGCAACAGGATAGTTCCCCCTTGTATTTCGTATATTTCAGCTAAAAATAATGTGTTTGTTAAAATCAGCTGTTATAAGTATTATCTGAATTTGAGATATCTAAATTTTTTATTCAATTATATTATTCAAAAGAAAAGAATGCAATAGACATAAAAAATACACAAAAGATGATTTAGTCTTGTTAAAAATGACTATTATTATAGTTATTTATATGTGCAACATCATCATTGACAAAAATCCTGCTATTATGTAGTATAAAATCATATTATGTAAATATTTAACATCTTCTAGTGCTGGTTTCACCTTCTTATTCTCTTTATTCACAGATGCTCCGTTGAATTACTAATTTACCCGGAGTTTTCAACAGCTTACATCATACCCCGACTGATATTATTACTGCTTCACGGTTCATTTACTGCTAAACCTTGAAAACAATACACTACATTTTTATATGATACTGTGCATAATGGCACGCCATTTTATATAAATGAATCCATGGTTGTTTTTGATATGGAAAAGAGGGGAGGTCCGGAGAGTCTTATAATCTTTACAGGTTGCAGCCATTATACAAAAAATGCGGAGAGTATAAGCTGAGGATACGAAAGATGGTTTCTTCAGCGACTAATGAAGGAATATCCATTGTGCTGGATGGAATATCCACCAGACCGGATATTCAGAAAAGAGGTTAAATGATGAAAGGAAAGTTTAAGATTGCTACCTGCTTATTAACAGTAACAGCTATGGTAATTACTACGGTTGCCGCAGTTATGCTTCCTGCAGTTGTCTCAGCAAAAGTTACAAGTGAATCTTATAATTGGCAGAATGTACAGATTGGCGGAGGCGGGTATGTAGATGATATTATTTACAATCCTGGGGAGAAAGATTTAATCTATGCAAGAACAGATATGGGCGGTGCATACCGCTGGAATCCTTCTACCGAAAGGTGGATTCCCTTAACGGATACTATCGGTTTTGACGACTGGAACAACCTGGGATGTGACAGCCTTGCAGCGGACCCGGTAGATACCAATCGTGTGTACATAGCAGCCGGTACCTATACGAATAACTGGACTGTTTCTAACGGCTGTATCCTTCGTTCCACCGATAAGGGGAACACCTGGAAGGTAACGCAGCTGCCCTTTAAAGTAGGTGCCAATATGATGGGGCGTTCCATGGGCGAACGTTTAGTCGTTGACCCTAAGAGCAATAATGTCCTTTACATGGGTACCCGTAACGGCAACGGCCTGTGGAAGAGTACTGATTACGGCGTGACCTGGAGTAAGGTAACCACCTTTACCGAGGTAGGTAACTTTGCCCCTACAGACCTGGATTCCACCCTTTATGATAATACGCTTACCGGTGTGGTATGGGTTACCTTTGACCCTCGCTCCAGTACATCAGGTTCTCCCTGCCAGACAATTTACGTGGGTGTAGCCAATAAGGCAAAGAGCGGTGAGGCAGCAAAGGATACCATATTCTATACCACCAACGGCGGTTTAACCTGGAGTGCAGTAGCCGGTCAGCCAAAAGACGGCTATTTCCCTCATCACGGCGTACTGTCTTCAACCGGTATGTTATATATTCCTTACAGCAACGGTATTGGTCCCTATGACGGTTCAAAAGGCGATGTCTGGAAATACAATACCAATACCGGTGTATGGACAAAAATAAGTCCGGTTCCTTCCACCAGTGATGACAATTACTATGGCTATGGCGGTCTTTCTGTGGATGCACAGCACCCGGATACTCTTATTGTAACGACCTTAAACAGCTGGTGGCCGGACGCGAATATTTTCCGTTCTACGGACGGAGGTACTACCTGGACAAGATTCTGGGATTGGAACGGTTATCCCAATCGTACCCTCCGCTATACCCAGGATATCTCTGTTTCACCCTGGCTTACTTTCGGAAAGCAGTCAAATCCTCCGGAACCCTTCCCGAAGATTGGTTGGATGATGGGCAATATCTCAATTGACCCCTTCAATTCCAACCGCATGATGTACGGCACCGGTGCCACGGTGTATGGAACGGATAATCTAACGGCTATTGACTCCGGCGGCACTGTAAACCTCTCTGTAAAATCTTTGGGAATCGAGCAGACAGCAGTACTTTCCCTCATAAGCCCTAACAGCGGCTCTGCTCATTTAGTCAGCGGATTAGGTGATGTTACAGGGTTTGTACACTCAGACCTGACAAAAGTTCCGTCCATGATGATGATTACACCTTATTTCTCATCTACAACCGGTATGGACTATGCGGAGTTGAATCCTACGAAATATGTAAGAGTGGGAAATACGGATGCTGGAACGAATCCCAGAATAGGTATCTCCTATGACTCCGGAAACAACTGGTCTGCCGGAACAAACTGCTGGTCCGCAACCAGTACCGATACTACCGGCGGCGGTAAAGTAGCCATGTCGGCAGATGGTAATACCATTGTATGGGCACCCTCCGGGAAAACACCTTCCTATTCCACCACTTCCGGAAGTTCCTGGACAGCCTGCACCGGCCTGCCGGCAGATGCCTATATTGCGTCAGACCGTGTAAATTCCAATAAGTTCTACGGTTTCTCTGGAGGCACCTTCTATGTAAGCACCAATAAAGGAGCTACCTTCACGGCAGCCGCCACGGGACTTCCTGACCCGTCTTCCAGTCCTTCACCGGAGACAACGCCTGTCAGCTTCAAGGCAATGCCCGGTATTGAAGGTGATATCTGGCTTGCCGGCGGAAGTGAAGGCTATGCTTATGGCCTGTGGCATTCCACCAATTCCGGTGCTACCTTTACTAAGCTTAGCAACGTGGAAGAAGCTGATGTAGTAGGCTTTGGTATGGCAGCTCCCGGAGCAAGCTATATGGCTCTTTATATCTCTGCGCAGATTGATGGTGTTAGAGGAATCTACCGCTCCACAGACACAGGTGCAAGCTGGGTCAGAATAAATGATGACAGTCACCAGTATGGCAGAATAAATATGTGCATCACCGGTGACCCGAGAGTGTACGGCCGTGTATATGTCGGAACCAACGGCAGAGGTATTGTGTATGGTGATACAACTGTTACGCCAACAGTAACACCTACGCCAACTACAACACCGACACCAACCGTAACACCAACCGTAACACCAACCGTAACACCAACTGTTACACCAACCGTAACGTCAACAGTAACACCTACAACCACACCAACACCAACAAATTCGGCTATATCACCTACAACAGCTGCATTTGATAAAAATACTGCCATGCAGGCAGATATCACGGTCACAATTACACCTAACGGCAATACTCTGAATGCAATTAAGAATGGTACAACATCACTTACAGCGGGGACCGACTATACAGTATCAGGAAATACGGTCGTAATTAAGAAGTCGTACCTGTCCGGCAGGTCAGTGGGCACCACAAGTTTGACCTTTGACTTTAGTGCGGGAAACGATCCGGTACTGAGTATCGTAGTTTCAGATACCACAAATAGCGGCGGCAGCGGATTGACGGTTCAGATGTATAATAGCGGACTTACATCCAGCACTCAAAGTATATCGCCGCAGTTTAAACTGGTTAATAATGGAAGCACTGCCGTCAGTCTGTCAGGAGTAAAGCTTAGATATTACTTTACAGAGGATGGGACAGCTTCACAGAACTTCTGGTGTGACTGGTCTTCTGTAGGCTCTGCCAATGTGACAGGTGCTTTTGTAAATCTGGCCACTGTGAAGACTACAGCAGACTGTTATCTTGAAATTAGCTTCTCCGGCAGTGCAGGAAGCCTGGCAGCAGGGTCCAGTGCCTTTATACAGACCAGATTTTCAAAGTCTGATTGGAGCAACTATACTCAAAGCAACGACTATTCCTACAATTCCAGCAGTACGAGCTACGCAGACTGGAGTAAGGTAACAGCTTATCTGAATGGCAGTTTGGTATGGGGAGTGGAACCGTAGGAAGATAGATTTGGATTCTTAGAATAATTCTTTTATAGTTATCGAATGGTTTGGATAGCTGTTAAGAAAACTATATCCGGAAAAGCCAACCTTCTATATACAGGGAGGTTGGCTTTTCTACGGCTTACTTTGAACTGGGAGGTCTGAATGATAAACTGATGGTCAAGTAATGCAATGCTAATAAGAGTGCCGTGATTGACAATATTTTCTTGCGGCTTTACAATAGTATTAAAGAAATTAGTATAAATGACCGGTGCTACAGGAAAACTGTAGCATTTTTCATGGTCTACGATTCGTAGATTCATTTCAACCAGGCATATATTGGAGCTACAAAAATTATGAGTATAATAGATTATAAAGAAGGAGGCTGAGTGAAAATGGATAATATGCAAATCGGTTGTTTTATAGCGGAATGCCGTAAGGAAAAACAAATTACACAGCAGGAGCTTGCTGGCAAACTAAATATTACGAATAAAGCGGTATCAAAATGGGAGACCGGAAAGGGCTTGCCGGATGTTACACTTCTTGCAGTATTGGCAGATATATTAGGAGTATCTGTTGATGAAATTCTTAAAGCAAAGAGAAATGACAGGGATAATTCCTTTTCGGAGGATGTGATTAAAAATAAGACCGGCGAGAATGTGATGAATCACAATA
>JAEXGM010000058.1 GCA_023450835.1 Bacillota bacterium
GTACCTGTCCCTCTGGCCTTTGCCAGAAGTCTTTCCCTTCGAAACCCATCACTCTTTGTAACGTCTACCGTAAGTCCATAGACTTTCTCATACCTGCTAAGAAGGGCTGTTGCTGTTCCGATAAAGCATTGGTCGACAGTTTCCTGAAACTTTGATGCTGTCTCTTCTGCTCTGTTTGTCAGGATGCTCTGCAGCTCCTCCATGGTTTTGTTCCCTTTGTAATAGGAAGGTAAATATTCCATCAGATCCATATTAACTCACCTCCGACAGACTAATTGCTCCTGCTATTGGCATCTGGGTGTCTTCAATTGCTATATTTACCATTCCATCGTTTAATAAGAGGTCTGTGTAATCGGCGATTCCCTTTGTACTTAGAAGGAGACTGCCGATTTTAGCATAACTGATGGTATAAGCTTCAAAAATGGTACCTTTTAAGTATTCCGTTATAGCAGCTGAAAAGTCTGCCGATACCTCGCTAGATAACCTCGTACCATCTAAGGTTATTTTTGCCGATACTGTTATTTCCTTGCTGGCAGGGCTTGTCACTGTGACAGCGGCTCCAATAGGCCTTACTTCCTCAATATGTTCATAAACCTTTGCCTCCAGGCTGGTATCAATGGACATATTGCTGTCTACTACCATTACTTTTACTGTCCCATTGCCGTTCCAAAGAGGATATACCTTGGCATCTCCTACTCCGGGAACTTCAAGAGCCCATTTTCGGTAATTAAAAGCGTTACCGCTGGTGCTGGGTGACTGAACCAGAGCATAGAACCTGTTTCTCAGGTTATCATCGCTCTCCTCTTCCTCTCCGGCTGTGACAATGTCCGTAAGAGTTGCCGTAACACCGCTTATGTTATCAATATTTACAAGAGTACCATTGTAGTGATTTCCGATTTCTCCTGTCTGTTCGCATTCTGCTGTGTAGCTGTATATACTTACCGGATTGGAAGAGCCTTCATCACTATCTGTAAGTTTCCCGGTAATGGTGTAGGTCGTAGTTTCCAGGCCCCATCTGCTTCCTATTGGTATCTCTTTATTAGTTGTTACTATTCTGACTGCTTTGGTCGCAGCCTTTCGAGTAATCCCATAATCGGATACTACTCGGTCCAGATATTCTGCTACAGCGGTGTCGCCAAATACCAGATCAATAAAGTTATCCATGTTAAAATAGGTCTGGGACAGCTCATAGGCGCAGGGTGCCAGAGCATCAAAGATTATACTTCCCTCCCTCTTATCCACATCACTTGTAACACGGCTTAGCATATCATCTAATATCGCTTCATAAGTCATAGTTTCAAACATTAAAACGTCACCTCCTTTGTTACGTTCAAATCTCCATAAATACTTTTCACAAGAAAACTAACGTAAAGTTCATCCCCATTTTCTTCAAATTCAAAATTTGTTACTTCACTGATTCTTTCATCGGAAAGAAGGCATTCACTGATTCTGCGTTCTATTTCGATTACCACATAATCCGGGTCTTTTCCAATCAAATCGTCCAGCGAAATTCCATAATCGAAACTGTAGATGGGATATTCGTACTTTTCCGTATTCAGCAGTTTAAACACCGCCTGCTGCAGTGCTTCCGCATCTGTAAGAAAGCCTTGAATCTTATCCGGATAGAGGGCGTAGGTTCTGTTAACCTCCGACTCTGCCTGAACAGTTATATCCTCTGCAAATGAATTTGCCGGAATCATTCTACCACCTCCAATAAATAATATTGCTGTCCGCCATGATTTCTAAGCAGTCTTACCTGTTTACCTGTTGTCAGTTCCTTCTTTAAATTTCCCTGTATCAGCTCCAAAGGCAGGGTCAATCTGTCACTAATCTGTATTCCATCTGCTACTACTGTACCGGTAAGATACATAGATAGCTTGGCATTGTTTAGATAATTCTCTATTATTATTTTGATTTCCTGTATCATATCATTACCTCCAGACTCATTGTGTGAAGGGGCAAAAACTGATGGGTAACACTTTTAACAATAAGCCGTTTGTCCAGCCCAATGTCAGAGATAACTGCCTGAAAGCTGGTGCCTGCCCTTATCTTGGTATTTCCAAGGCATTCAAGGCTTACGCTTTCCGCTTCTCTGTTATAGAGTCCTAACAGACTGTCTGCCATATCCTTAACCTGGGCACTGGTATACTTCTTATCAACTTTTTCAAAATATTGCAAAAATCCAAAGGAAGAAATAGACTTATCATCCTTTGCAACGGTTACGCTTGCTTTTTTGGCTTCCTCATCTACCGTCACCAGCTTAATCATGTTGTAAAAATCCTCATCAATGGATTTCTCATACTTATAGTCATAACAGAGGCTGGCATCCCCAAGTATCAGATTCAGATAAAGGTTTCCCATCTCACGAAGGGTCACCTTCCCAAACTCATCCCTCAAAACATACCACTTCTGCTTCGCTTTCAAGGTATCGCTGATAGAAGAGTAAATAATATCAAGCCAGGTCTTATCTTCCTGAACCCCTACCGGAAGTACAAACTTCGCATCCTCTATGGTGCCTTTGCTCAAGTGAAAATAATTGCACATCTTATTGGTTACAGTAGAAACCGTATCTTCTTTCAGAAACAAGGTATCTTTCGCCTTGCAATAACGCAGTTGGTCGTAGGCAGTAATGCTTATCTCATTGTCCCGTCCTCGGCTGATTTTAAAGACATAGCCCTGGAAAATACCGACACTGTTATAGGTAAAGCGAACAATACTTCCGTTCTTAATATCCAAATCCCTTTTTATGTAGGTAAAGTCCAGTTTGCTGCAGCCTTCATTCAAAGTCTCCTGAAAAGAGATTTTTGTTACCAGCTCACTGATGTCATAGATTTTATCCCCGGTCTTTACAATAAAACTTATCATGGAATCACCAGCTTCCATCCGGGCTTAATCAGAGCAGGACTTTTGATAATGCCCTTATTAGCATCTAATATTTTTGCATATTTTGTGCCATCCCCGTAGTATTTTTTTGCTATACCGAACAGGGTTTCCCCTGCCGCTACTATATGGTATCCGTTTTTCTTTGGATTTACTTCGTCCGATTTTCCTTTCGACGCCTTACCGGTATCTTTATTAATTTCATAATATGGAGTTTTATTAAAGTCTCTGTATTCTATGAGCTTAAAGGATACATACTTATC
>JAEXGM010000083.1 GCA_023450835.1 Bacillota bacterium
TTTGTGTACCATTTATCAATATTGCTGCGGTCTAACATGGTATAAAGTCCAAGTGCTACGGTGTAATTCTTATAATCGTCTCCAATGATGACTCTGGCAAAGATATAGTCTGTCCAGGGACCCATAAAGGAAGTCAGTATGGTATATATAATAATAGGTTTTGACAGAGGCAGAGTGATCCTTGTAAATATCTGTCCCATAGTTGCTCCGTCAATTCTTGCCGCTTCATCCAGGGCCTTTGGTATGGTATCAAAGAAGCCTTTTACAATGTAATAGCCAAGGGCGCTGCCGCCGGAATATACCATAATCAGTGCCAGAAGGGACTGGCTTAAGCCCATTCCTTTCAGAATATAATAAACGGCTATCATAGACATAAAGCCCGGGAACATTCCCAATATTAAAAATACATTCATCAAGCCTTTTCTGCCTGCGAATCTTACTCTGGAGAGCACAAAGGCAGTGGATAATACAATGAAGGTTGAGATACCACAGGAACAAGCTGCTACCAGTATCGTATTGCCAAACCATCTGACATATTGGAACTTACTGCTGTCTGTTAATAAAACCTGGTAATTCTTTAAGGTCAATACCTTCGGCCAGAAATAAGAGGTATAGGAGCCAGGCTCCCCGCGAAAGGATATCAGCACCAGCCATGCTATTGGAAACAGCCAGATAACAGACATTACACACAATATAATATAACCCGGATTTATTTTGGCAGCCCTCATTGCTACTACCAGAAAAGCGGTAGAAAGGATAAGAAAGAGCCAATATCCGATTCCAAGATCCTTTACCAGAAACTTGTTTTCTAAAAGCCCGGAGGCATTCAGAAACTTTGCTGAGGTAAAGAGAATTCCAACCGCACAAATACAGGTAATAACAAAGGCTATGATACTAAACTTCACAGTATCTTTGGTTTTCTTTATGAAAACCGTTATTCCTGCCGCAATCAGAAGCACTGCAGGTAAAAGCAGAAAAATTAATACAACAAAGGGTTTTACAAGAAAGCCTTGTTCTGTAAGGGCATTAAGCGCTTTTATAATTGCTTCTATTCCTGTTATACTAACCCCTTCTGCCCTTACGGATACAAAGGGCAGCAGAAGGGTCAAAAAGGAAAAGAGGCAAAGCAGCGGTAATATTTTAACACTTTTCATTCGAAGTCCTGATATCTGTTTATTCATTATTGGAAGCCCTCCTCATTCTTGTAAGCTCCTGACCTTGTATAAAGAAGCAGTGAAAAGGTGGCAGAAATAACAAAGATTAAAATACCAATTGAGGAAGCGTAGCAGTAATCCTTACTATCCACCGTCAGTTTATAAAGCCAGGTAACCAATAGGTCTGTCTTTCCTGCTCCCTTGAAATAATCAAGTGTTGCAGGACCTCCGCCTGTTAAGAAGTAGATTACATTAAAGTTATTGATATTGGCAATAAAGTTGGTAATCAGGTAAGGAGTGGTAACAAAGAGCATATAGGGCATGGTTATCTTTGTGTAGGACTTAAGAGGACCTGCTCCGTCTATCTTGGCGCTCTCATAAAGGTCCGCCGGTATATTCATTAAGATACCGGTGGTTATCAGCATGGTATGGGGTATACCTATCCACATGTTAATAATGATAACACTTACTCTTGCCCAGGCTGCCTTGGTAAAGAAGGGAAGGGGGCCAGAGAGGAAACCAAGCTCCTGTAACAGGATATTTAAGGCGCCATGGTCTGACAGCATAATACGGATAACTAATAACGTAACAAAGGAAGGAACCGCAATAGTGATAACAAATATAGTTCTCCAGAATTTCTTATAGTTGATACCTTTCATGTTAATCAGAATGGCTAAGAGCATCCCGCCGAAATAATTGGTAAAGGTTGCAAAAACCGCCCAGATCAGTGTCCATCCAAGGATTGGCCAGAAGGTATGCCCAAGAGTGGAGGCGGAACTAAGGAGTGCCTTAAAGTTGGCAATACCGACCCAGTTAAAAAGCTTTCCCGGCGGCTGGTGGTTTACATCGTAGTTGGTAAATGCCATCAGTATCATATAGATTAAAGGCACTACTGTAAATATTACCAGACCTGCTATGGGTATTAACATCAGTGATTTATGTATATTGGAGTCAAAGAGCGCCCGAACCTCTTCTTTGATTCCAGGTATTTTCTTCTTATTTTCTTTTTGCAGCTGTACTTCATAGGCTGATTTTACAGCCATCCCCCAGAATAGGAGAAAAAATACGATAACTACCAGGACTACTACGCCGGATAAAAGCATCAGCATGGAATTATCGCCTCTTGATATCTCATAGATACCGGTTTTTTCATTAAAAGCCATACCCTGCTGATGGCTTCCAAGGGTTACAAGCCCTGTCAGGCTTTTCGCTCCGCTCATAATCATATATCTGATAAAACTTAACTCAAACAAAAAATACAAAAGACCTTTTATAATCTGTCCTCTTACTGCGTTTGACAAACCTAAAAAGATAAAAGACAGCTTTGTAACTATATCTCCACGGCCGAACAGGCTTACATACTGTTTTAGCTTATGGAAAAATTTTTTCTTATCTTTCCTGTTGTTCTCCATTTCCTTCCTCCTGCCTGCCACAAATGCCTTTAACTTTCTGATAAACAGCAGCTGCCTTTTTCGAAAGAACAACTGCTGTTTATCTATAGTTAATTATAATCTTATAAAGACCTCATTCTTTACTGTACAACCTTAGCCAGGATACCGTCAACCATTTTATCAAGGCTTTCCTGTAAGTTAGCTTCTGTGATATCACCATTTACAATTCCTGCTCCGAAAGCGGATGCCGGCGTCCAGTAATCATTCAGCTTGGAAGTTGTAGGATTGGGAGTTGAGAAAGTAGTCTGTAAGCTGAGTGCTGCCACTTCCGGACTTGCTGCAACCTTAGGATTATTGATTAAGGAAACAATAGTAGGAGGTGTGTTGTTCTTCTCAAAACGGATTAACTGGCATTCTTCTCCGCCAAGCCATTCTGCAAGTTCCATTGCAGGCTTAGGATACTTTGTAAGTGCATTTACGCCCATTGCTTTAAAATCTGCGAAATTGCTGAGCTGTACATCTTTTCCGTCGATATTAATAGTAGGAAGTTTTGTAGCTGCATAATTGTCACCAAGGGCTGCCTTTAAAGTCTCTGCTGACCAGGTTCCGGAGCAAAGTGCCGCAAGTTTTCCTTCTGCCATCATGTTTCCGGCAAGACCGTCTGCATCATCTACATATTTTGTGTTCTTTACCAAGTTCAATAAGTACTGTCCAACCTTAAGACCGGTTGCATCATTCCAGGAACAATTTGTGGGGTCATCTCCGTTAGGTCCGAATAAAGTACCGCCTGCTGCATAGAAGAATGCGGACATATACCAGCTGTTATCAATGTCACAGGAGAAGTTCTTAACATCAGAGCCCAAATCTTTTGCCATCATAGTTTCCAGGGATTTTACATCATCAGCTGTGTACATGCTGCTGTTATAGTACATAAACCAGGAGTTGGGAGTTACAGGGATACCATAGAGGATATCATCCTTTGTACAAGACTTGATTGCGGCTGCTCCGTGAGCGGACTTGATTGCATCCAGGTCAAGAGTTAAAGGATAGATTAAGTTTGCTTCTGTAAGCTCTGCAATACCGCCTGAAGGATATAAGAATACATCTGCTGCCACTTCAGCATCCTTCTTTAAGGAATCGATAACATCATCCACACCCATAATGCCGTAATCCCAGGTGATGTTGTATTCAGGATGTTTTTCTGCGAATGCTTCACACATCTGAACCAGGATTTCCTGTTCTTCTTCCGGTGCCCATACCTTTAAGGTAACGTCCTCCGGAGTAGCTTCTGTAGGCTCTGTTGTTGCTTCTGTTGTTGCTGCCGGTGTGTTTTCTGCAGCGGTTTCTTTTCCGCTGTTATTGTTTGTTTTTCCGGCACAGCCTGCGGCGCTTATAATCACCATTGTTAATACGCATACCAGGCTCAATAATTTTTTCCATTTTTTCATACCTGACCTCCTAAAAATATTTAGTTTTGGAATTGGTTACCGTTAAGTTAAACGGTTAACCGGTTTCCATTAAATAATCCGGTTTTTTATTTAACCGGTTAACTAACTATAGTTTACAATATGATTACCTATCTGTCAAGATATTTTTCGTTATTTTTAATATTTTTATGAAAAAAAATCGGTCTATAATAGCACTTATATACAATTTTTGTTACTGAGTAATAAAACGCTTCATTGTCTGCTCCAGCTGTTCTGCTTTGTCATATAAGTTTTCCGTTAAACCATCTAACTGGCTTACAAAAGCAAGCTGGGTCCTGGTATTCTGGCTTACTTGTGCAGTACCGGCAGCCGTCTGCTGAGATACGGCAGATATGCTGACAATTGCTTCAAAAGTCAGTCCTCTTGCCTTTTCCATACTCTTAACATGTTCCAGTACAAGGGAAAATTCTCTTTCAAGCTTCTCTACCTGGTCTTCCATTGTTACAAAGGAATCTTCTGTATTCTTTACTGCCGCTGTCTGCTGTTTAACCACTTCTTCCGCTTTTCTTGCGGCCGTCACGGTGTCTTTTGTCTCCGCACTTATCTCACCGATGATTTCGCGTATCAGTGCTGCTGCGGTTAAAGACTCTTCTGCCAGTTTACGGATTTCCTCCGCTACTACCGCAAAGCCTTTTCCATAGATTCCTGCTCTGGCAGATTCGATGGAGGCATTTAGCGCCAGCAGATTTGTCTGGGAGGCTATTTTCTTAATGGATGCCGTGATATCCTCTATTCTTCTGGAATTCTCATCAAAGTGGAGCACTTTCTCGATTACTTCTTCGGTTATTCTGGTGGCTGCATCATTTTTAACCTTCAGTTCGCCTATGGTTTTCTTGCCATCCTTCACGGATTCCGCTGTAAAGGTGCAAAGTTCATTGATCTTATCCGTGCTGTCATTTACATTGGTTATCTTTTCCGAGAGCATATCCATCTGTTTCAGGCAATCTGCGGCATTTCCATCCAACTGCAGGATTCCCTTCTCAATCTCATTTATGGATACTTCAATATCACTGGAGGTATCTATAAATACTTTCGATATCTCATGGGATTGTCCGGTTTCCAGATAAAGCTGTCCGCCCATGTCTTTTACAGTAAGGAGGAGTTCTTTCATATTCCTTATCATAGTGTTGATTTCATCCCCAAGAATCTGAAATTCATCTCCCCGGTTACAGGTAACCGATACGGACAAATCTCCGGCGGCTACTTTTTTTAACTGACCGATATACTGCCGGATAGTCTTTCCTATTCCTCCGGCAATCAGGCTGCAAAGGCACAGAGATATGATACTGGCGGCTATTACGATGAAAAAGGTCAAAAGCCTGATATCTTTCACCTGGCCCAGCATATTCTCCCTTGGTATCAGGGAGCAGATAACGGCTCCGGTATCCCCTATTCTGGAATAGGTAAACAGATACTTTTTACCTTGGTATTCCTCGTAAGAATATCCTCCTTCTTTCTCACTCTTTACTGCCTTTTTGTAAAAATCCTGGTTATAGATAGAGCCTTTTGCATCCGTCGCTTCTCCTGACAGAAATTCTGTCCCATCCTGGGTTATAAGTGCCTGGATACTGTTATCTCCAAGTTTTAAACTGTTCAGTATAGACAATAATTCTTTTCTTTTTATATCCACAATAATACAGGCGGCAGAATTGGAGAAATTCCTCACTAAACGCAGGGCATAGGAACCGCTGTCTGCTGCCAGAACCTTATCCGCTTCTGCATTCGTGCCAAACCAGTGGTAAGAAGAATCCCCTCCTGCCAAAACTCCTTCTGCTGTTGCCATGTAAGCAGAATATAGTTTCTCACCTTTTAGTTCCTTTACTGACATGGGCTCCTCGGTATCGGAGAGAATATAAATATTCTGTATGAATTCATCTGCCCATACCTTTTTCTTCATATCCTTTAATGTTGCATTATAAAAAGTGACTTCTTTCGTTGGGGAAATGCCATACAGGCCGGAGTAATAGTCCTTAATATCGGTATCCTCATAATATTCATCCGCCTTTTCCCTGATAGTGTTGAGATTTAATGTGTAATACTCCCCTGTCATGCTGAGGGTCTGATACATGGACCCTTCATAATTATTGATTATCGTATCGGAGGCTTTCTTATAGGAAACTACTCCAAGGAGGATAATACAGCCTATCGGGATAAGAAATGAAACATATAAACGGAACTGTATTTTCCCATTTCTTTTTGGCTTTCGTTTCCCATTTTGATTTAAATCTGTTCCGGTACTGTTTCCGGTGTCAGACTTTTTCCTAAGTGTGTTCCCCCATTTACCCTCTCTCTTTTGTGCTTTCATAATAATAATCATACCCTTTCCTGCAACTGCAGACTTTGGGACGCAGAGGCTGTTTAAAGGAAGCTCTACGGAATATGGTTTACAACAGCCTCCTGTATAAGCAGTTAAAATATTCTTTCCGAAGCTCAGGACATGTTCGAGAACTCATGCAGCCTTCTGAACACTCTAGAAGGCTGTAATAATCTCATACAACGCTCCCAACAGCTCCTTATCCAGGTCAAGTGCCTTTAACTCACCAAGCATAGTAACCTTATCCTGACTTTTTCGAATCGTACGATGGATAGTGTCCTTTAAATCGAACTCTATCTGTGCCTTATTTAACAAGTCAAAGCTTTCGACGATTATATTGTTTTCTGCTACGCTGCCGGTATCCTTTATCCTGATTACCAGCTTATCTGCCGTATCAACCTCCTTTAAATCTATTTTAAGGCTGTGGGAAGCCTCCTCATAAGTAACCGCAATACCTTCCTGAGATTTTCTTTCCCCATCCTCATTTTCTGCTATTACTTCTTTTATGCCGTTTATTCCTGTGATGTGAAGAAGATAACTGCGCCTTCCCGGTACTACTCCCTCTTCTCCCTTAAAGGAATGGATGATAAAGGAAGAATCCCCTTCCTCTTCCCAATGGAATTCATACTCGGTCACAGCTGTTTTTAAATCGTTTTCTTTTGCCGCACCGGAATTATCCTCAAAAAGCCGGAAGCTTCCGTCTTTTCCTGCATAAATCTTAATCTCCATGGCAGCGGGGTTATCTGTCCTGTTCTCAACAAGACGGTCAGCAGCCATCGGAATGATGGCTCCGGCCCTGGCAAGCACCGGTATCAGGGTCACATCCCTGTACAGGTCTATGAATCTTCCTCCCTTATAGGCTCTTCCGGTAAAGAAATCAAAGTACAATCCTTCCGGCAGCCAGGCTTTAAAGCTTGCAAGATTCAAGGCTTTATTCATAGGCTTTGTAATAGGGCAGGCAATCAGCTCTGTTCCATAGAAATACTGGTTAGGCACTTCATAGCTTTCCCGTTCTTCCGGATAGCGGTAATACATTGGCTCTATTAAAGGCTCTCCCTCTTGATGAGCTCTTGCGTTCATGGTATATAGATAGGGTATCAGTTTATGCCTTAACCGCAGGAACTCTATCATGGTTTTTTCTGCAATAGCATTGTATTTCCAAGGTTCTTTTTCATTAAAAGGATTGTCGGAACTATGTATTCTCATAATGGGTGAAAATACCCCGAATTGAATCCATCTGGCTGCCATCTCATCATTCTTATAGCCATGCATATGACCTCCGATATCATGGCTCCACCAGCCATATCCCGCATTGGAAGCAGTAGCCGTAAAGTAAGGCTGGAAATCAAGGGTTTCCCAGGTAGCAAAGCTGTCTCCGGAAAAGCCGATGGGATATCTGTGGCTGCCTATTCCCGCATACCGTGAAAAAGCCAAAGGACGTTTTCCATCCCTCCCGTTGTCAAGGAAATGGTAATGATTTAACATCCACAAAGGATCCAGGCCCGGCACCTTGGAGTTTCCTCCCTGCTGCCAGTCCACCCACCAGAAATCAACACCGATTTCTTCATGAGGATGATGCAGATATTTAAAGTAAGCCTGCAAGAAATCAGGATCTGCTATATCAAAGGGTATCTTGTCTTCCTCTTCATAATTTACATGGAGTTCTTTTGCCATCTCAAGGTAACTATCCTCAAAAGCTCTGACTCCGTCTGCCGGATGTACATTTAAAGTAATATGTAAGCCTTCTTTATGAAGCCAGTCTAAGAAGCGCTTCGGATCCGGGTAATATTTTTTGTTCCAGCTGTAACCGGTCCAGCCGCTTCCGTATTTGGGGTCTACCTCTGTTAAATGCCAGTCCATGTCCAGTACGGATACCGCAAAGGGAATTCCCGCCTCCTTAAAACTGTTAAGGAGCTTCTTATAGCTTTCTTCCGTATAGCGATAGAATCTGCTCCACCAGTTACCAAGAACATATCTCGGAAGTAAGGGTGTAGGTCCGCAAAGCTTATAAAAATCTTTTAAGCAGCACAGGTAATCTCTTCCATAGCCAAAAAAATAAAGGTCGCACACCTCTCCCTTTCTTGGCTCCACCCAGCCGTCTTCTCTTAGAAGTACTGATTTGCTGTCATCCAGGATTGCAAAGCCATTTCTGGAAAGAAGCCCGTTCTCAAGCGGAATTGCCCCGTCAGTCTCATCCAGTGTGCGTGCAGTTCCCTTTAAATTCTCGCCTTCTTCTCCATAATGCCAGATGCTTCTATAGGCACTGATATTTCCGTTTACCGAAATACTAAGACCGCCAGGTGAGAATTTCTTCTTGTCATAGTATAAATGCAGATGTTCCGTAATAATATCAAGGCTGTCCTCCGTTTCCTCCACCCGAAAGGAAACTGCGGGAAACTTCCTGTCAATTACCGTTCTGGTAGCCCTGTCTTCAAATACTCCCTCTTCACTATATTCAAGCCGTATCAGTCGTTCTGTAAGCACTGTAAAACGATAGCGGTCTCCTGTTACCACTGAACTGCTGTCCGGAACGGGAGTAGTTTTTGTAATATATCTTTCATCCAGTTTCTTCAAATTAATCCTCCAAGCGGCGCATTGTATAAATTATAAGTAGAAATCTCTTCTGAAACTCAAATAAAATCATCCTTGGATTTCAAGTTAAAATTGCTCTTTCATTTCTGATGGAAATTAGTAAAATTCCCATCATCTCCGCCCTTTTATGTTAGTTATTTATTATTAAAAAATGAAGTGCATCTTTTAAGTTCTTATTCAAGCAGTGTCACAGACTGCCGGAATTCTTCTTATAAGAAATCTGTTGACCCTCTTACAATCAGCTCAGGTTTCAGCACAATGGAATGGTTGGTTCTTCTGTTATTTTCAAGGTCTTCCATTATCATTTCCGCGGAAACTCTTCCCTTCATTATGATATCCTGTTTCATGGTTGTAAGGCTGGGGGTAGTGTATTGGCCGAATTTAATATCATCAAAGCCGATAACAGATAAATCCTTGGGGATGGATTTGCCGTTTTCAATGTAAGATTTCATGATTCCAATCGCCATAATATCTGCAGCTGCAAATACTGCCGTAACATTTGTCTCACCCTCTAACAGTCTTTTACCGGTCCGGTAACCTCCGTTAAAGGTAACATGGTCTTCCAGGACAAAGTCCTTATTAAACTTTATACGGGCTTCCTTTAATGCTTTCTTATATCCTTCAAAGCGGTAAAGGTTTGTAAAACTATTCTTAATGCTTCCGGCAATAAAAGCGATATTCTTATGGCCTCGTTCCACCAGATGCTTTGTTGCAAGATATCCGCCCAGCTCATCTTCGACCATGACCCGGTGGAATTCCGCCGCATAGGTCTCATAAGCATCTGTCAGTACAATGGGGATTTCCAGCTTGTTTATCTCTTCAAAGATACTTCTTGGATATACCCCCAGCATAATGATACCATCCAGCCTTCGTCTCTGAATCCAATCCTTGTACTGCTCATTGGTATCCACGCCGCTGATTAATATATCATAGCCTTTCTTTCTGGTGGTATATTCAATACCGCTGATAAATTCACCGAAGAACGGGTTGTTCTCTAATAATACGCCCGGGATATCCCCTTTCTCCGTAATGGGAAGACTTACGCCAATCAGCTTGGAGTCACCCTTAGAGAGACATCTTGCCGTCAGACTCGGCTTATAATCCAAATCTGCAATTGCCTTTAGAATTCTATCCTTGGTTTCGGCGGTGACCTTATCAATATCATTCAGAACATAGGAAACAGAAGCCACAGAAACTCCTGCATACTTCGCTACATCTTTTATCGTTGTTTTTCTGCTCATATCACCCCTCCGAAGACTTTATGCGGTTAATTTTAAGTTAACCGGTTAACTTAAAATCATTATATCTTACACAAAAAGGAATGTCAATAATAAATT
>JAEXGM010000113.1 GCA_023450835.1 Bacillota bacterium
AAGAGAAATTAGACACTTAGCGGCCCTGTTAAAAAGAAGAGGTAAAAAGTTACAAAAAAACAGGAGAATATTGTATAATGTCATGAATTTCTATTTCTTCTCTTTCTTTAGTTGACAAAATAATACAGCCTGGTGTAATATGAGCTCATCTTACAAAATAATGAGGTGAGGGATATCGATTATAAATTCCTTTGTATTATCGTTCTTCTTGCTGCAGCAATAAGAGAAGACTTTAAATCTTATAAGATACCCAATTACCTTGCAGCTACCGGAATTATAGCAAGTTTTGCTATATGTATTGCGGAGCATGGACCGGCTGGTATCTTATCTTGGTTTCCGGGAATTCTTTTCCCATTTCTTATTCTGTTTCCCCTATTTTTAATCAGAGCAGTCGGAGCCGGTGATATTAAGCTGTTTTGCGTTATAGGAAGTTTTTATGGAATAGCATTTGGTTTTCAGACAATTCTTTTATCATTTCTGACAGCAGCGTTTTTTTCTATTATTCTGATAATTCGAAGTGGTCAATTCCAAAAGAGATTATTTGTACTAAAGAACTATATAAGAAAGCTTTACCTGGCAAAAAAAATGCCTGAAAAGGAACCTAACTGGTATCACTATTATGACAGAGAGACCGATAAAGAAGATGCTGTACTTCATTTTTCTGTTTCAATTCTTGCAGGTTTTGTAGTGTCCACTTTGCTTGCAATTTATTATCCCGGGATACTGCTGCTCTCTCTTTTTTCATAGGGGTCTTAGAGAGAGACTGCCTTATAGTGAAAAATCTACTTATTAGGCTCCGAGTTTTCTTATTGCAGCAGATAGGAGAATGAAAGACGGATTGATTTTAACGTTATATTCTGGAAAGGCATGGTTATTAAATGTACAAAACACTTGCAATCTTTGACAGGGATGCAGAATATCTAAAACACCTGGCGGATTATATAAAAGCGAAAGCTCCAGGCCTGTTCTATATTAAGCTGTTTACCAAGGAAGAAGCACTTAGAGAGTTTTTGGAGGGAGAGCCGGTAGATATTCTTTTGACAGAAGAAGGAATATCGAAAGCCGATGAGAGAAAGGCCCTTTGCAGACAGCTGGTGCTTCTTACACAAACTACAGAGACAGAGGCGGAATCTTCTTTACATAGGATTTATAAATATCAGCCGGGAGAGATAATCTTAAAAGAATTAAAGAAGTTATTGCCGGAGGATACTTTAGGCGCCGTAAGTCATATATCGGAAAAGGAAATCATCAGTATTATTTCATTGGATTCAGCAAGGTTAAGCCAAAGTTTTTCTCTATCCCTGTGGGATAAGCAATCGAATAATCAAAAAACTCTGTTTACAACTCTTCAAGCCTACCCCCTTATAAAAGAATTAATAGTACAAAAGGACGAGAGCGGGCTGTCTGAATTTCTTTATTATCTAAAACAAAATTCACCTGGATTATCAAAAAAATTAAAAGAACACATACAGCGGAATGGAAAATTCGAATATATCAAGGCTGTTTCTTTTGGCACAGACATCTATGAGTTAACGGCAGAAGATATGATCAATTGGTTGAAGCTTCTTCCTCAATTAGAGTATGATACCTTTCTTTTTGAAATTGGATTTTTGAATCAGGCTTCCATTCGGCTGTTACAGGAGAGTAAGATAATATATCTTGTTTCAGAAGAAGATGGCATAACAAATAAACAGACGGAGAACTTCCTGCTGCAGCTAAGCCTTGCAGGTTACGAAGAGATAGTTGAAAAAATCGCAAAAATTAAAGCAGGAAAAGAAAGTATAAGTGTTTATGAAGCATACTTTCAGAAGGGGCTGCCGGGAGCAGCAGGGAGGGGAGTTTGATAAAACAGGAGATTATCGAAGAAGTCAGAAAAAGAATTGATTTAACCAGGGAAATAGAAGATGGAGTAATTCTGGCAGCAGTTGATGAGATTCTGCTTCGTAAAGCGAAAGAGGAATTCCTTACTCTAAAAGAGAAGAATGAGCTGAGAAAAGAAATATTTAACACGATTCGCAGGCTGGATGTGCTTCAGGAACTCATAGAAGACCCTCAGATAACAGAAATTATGATTAACGGATATGAGAATATCTTTGTGGAAAGGTCAGGGGCGATTTATCCCTGGAATAAACAGTTTGATTCCGAGAAAAAATTGGAAGATATTGTTCAGCAGATTGTTGCCAAGACGAACCGTATAGTGAATGAAGCCAGTCCCATAGTGGATACCCGCTTACAGGACGGCTCCAGAGTAAATATAGTTCTGCCTCCGATATCTCTGAACGGCCCGGTCGTAACTATTCGAAGGTTTCCTGAAAAGCCTATTACGATGGAGCAGTTAATACAGATTGGCTCCGTTACCAGGGAGGCGGCAGAGTTTCTAAGAAAGCTTGTAACAGCCGGCTATAATATCTTCATCAGCGGAGGGACCGGCTCCGGTAAGACGACCTTCTTAAATGTGTTATCCAATTATATTCCCTCCGATGAAAGAGTGATTACTATTGAAGACTCCGCAGAACTTCAGATTCGGAATATCCCCAACCTGGTACGGCTGGAAGTGAGAAATGCCAATGTGGAGGGGAAGAATGAAGTAAGTATAAGACAGCTTATCAAGACAAGCCTGCGTATGAGGCCCAACAGAATTATATTGGGAGAAGTAAGGGATGGGGCCGCGCTGGATTTGTTACAGGCTATGAACAGCGGACACGATGGCTCTCTTTCCACCGGACATGCCAATTCTACATCCGATATGCTCAGCAGATTGGAGACCTTGGTATTAATGGGAGCGGATATCCCGCTGCCGGCAGTGAGGAGACAGGTTGCTTCTGCAATAGATATCATGATACATTTGGGCAGACTAAGGGACAAGTCCAGAAAGGTCCTTGAAATCACAGAAGTATTAGGCTTGAAAGAGGGAGAAATACAGTTGAATAAGCTTTATGGCTTTGAAGAAAATGGTGAGGATGGAAAGGGAAAAGTACTCGGATTTCTGAAAACAACCGGCAATTTCCTGATGAATCAGGATAAGTTAAAAGCAGCAGGATTGTGATTCTTTGCCGGAGACTGGAAATGTATATAAGTTGAATTGAGTTATCTCATGTAATATAAAACTTCACACACGACAGTGTCTTTATGGTACTAATCTATGCTGTATCTTACGAAAGGAATTAAGTTGATAGAGAACTATAATATATACCATTACAGTAAGAAAGAATTATCTGTATTAATCTTTCAGGGAATCCTTGTATGTATCCTCTTTGGATATCTCTTCTATAACAGTATTCTTGGAGTTCTTCTCCTTCTCCCATTTGTAGCCCTGTATGTTAAAGGTAAAAAGGCTGATTATGTTATGAAAAGGAAGTGGCAGCTGAACAAAGAATTTAAGGATGCCCTTTCAAGTCTTATTGCTGCTCTAAATGCGGGATATTCTGTTGAAAATGCCTTTTCCCAAGCGTCAAATGATTTAAAGCAGATGTATGAAAATGAATCACTGATAACCATTGAATTTGACACAATCGTTAACAAGCTTTATATGAACCAGAATACAGAAGACATCTTAAATAATCTGGGTGAGAGGAGTGATGTGGAAGATATTAAGAATTTTGCGGATGTCTTTCGAACGGCGAAGAGAACAGGCGGAGATATAATCCGTATAATGCGCAGCACGGAAAAAACCATAAATGACAAGATTGAAGTAGAGAGTGAGATTCAGACATTAATTTCAGGAAAACGCCTGGAAGCCAAGATTATGAATGGCATGCCCTGCGGAATAATCCTATTTTTAAGAATATCTTCGCCCGGTTTTCTAGACCCCCTCTATGGGAATTTTTCCGGAATTCTTGTCATGAGCGCAGTACTTGCCATCTATTATGGAATTACCAAGACGACAGAGAAACTGACAAATATCAGAGTATAAGTACATAAGAAAGGAATTTCTATGATAGTTATTCTGGTCATTGTTATAATCTTATTTTTCTTTCTGTGGTTTTCTGCAAGGAATTATGAAAAAGAATTGATTCATTCACTTCCTGGAAAAGACCATCCCTTAGCATTTATGTATCCAATCGCATTCTTCCTGATAGACAAAGCAGAGCAACTAAAAAAGAAAAGTAAACTATTTCATGGGTGCAGAAAAAAACTTTTTGTTAATCAGGAAATAAAAGAAAAGTTAAAAGCCTTATATATAGGAGAAAACCTGGAGATGGCTGTACACGTACACAGAGGCAGAAAACTTGCTCTGGCACTTTTGGTATTTCTGATATTTGATGTTATGGCCTTTCTTGGATGTATCAATCAAAAAGAAGGTAAATTAATAGAAGGTAAATACCTTCAGAGGCCCTCCTGGAAGACGGATGATACGTTTGTAAATCTAACAGCATTAATAAAAGATACCGCCGGAGGGATATTTCAGAAAGAACTTAAGGTAACAGTCTCCAAGGAAAAATTAACGGCAGATGAGATAAACGAGGAATTTGATAAAGGAATTGTATTTTTAGATAAGAATTGCCTTAAGAACAATGAATCGGCTGATTCAATCTCTGCTTCCTTATATTTTCCGAACAGCATTGCGGATACCGGTATAAAAGTTGCCTGGTCAAGCAGCAATACAAAAGTACTTGAAAATGACGGAACGATTCATAATGAAGATTTAAAAGATAGTGCTGTCATAGAGGTTACCGCCAAACTGACTTTGCAAGGAAGGAGCCTGGATTATACCAGAGCTTATGCAGTGCAGCCTAAAGTCTATACAAAGGAAGAAAAGGCAGCAAAAGAATTGGAGGATTCCCTAAAATTAAGTGATAAGACCAATAGAGAAGAAAAACAATTGACCCTGCCGGAGAAGATACCTGGATATGCCGTTAGCTGGAAGGAAAAGAAGGAAAATATTTCGGTGAAATTATTTGTTCTTGGCTTTGCTGCAGCATTGTTTAGTATTCCTTTGACAAACAGAGAAGTATCTCAAAGAGCTTTAAAAAGAGAAGAGGAACTGCTGCTGGATTATCCGGGTATCATTAATAAGTTTTTACTCCTTGTGAACGCAGGAATGTCCACCTCCAATGCCTGGATAAAGATTGCAGAGGATTATCGAAAAGCGTGTGAAGGAAAGAAAAGAAGGTACGCTTTTGAAGAAATGGTTTTTACCGCAAAAGAACTGAAGATGGGGGTGTCTGAAAATACAGCCTACGAGGAATTTGGCAGGAGGATCAAGCTGATGCCGTATCTTAGATTCAGCGCTCTTCTTGCTCAGAATATCCAAAAAGGCTCTCCTGATTTTATTAGAATACTGGAGGCAGAAACGTTAAAAGCTTTTGAAGAAAGAAAAGAAGCGGCAAAAAAAGCGGGCGAAGAAGCCGGCACGAAGCTGTTAGTTCCAATGATGATAATGCTTGTATTGGTCATGATAATTATATTGGTACCGGCGCTCTCCGCGTTTCAATTATAACGAATGCCCGGCGTTTGGGAGCGGCAGAATGAGAGAAAGAGGTGAAGTTTGAAAGAAAAAACTTTCAAACTACTTATTAAAGCAGTATCATGCAGACTGCAAACAGTCTGCGGCAAGCTTGTGATATGCAGGAGGTATAAGTATGAAAATATTAAAAGAGTTTTTATTAGAAGAAGACGGTGTAGGCGTAGTGGAGGTCGTGCTGATACTGGTGGTGTTAATCGGTCTGGTAATTATCTTCAGAGATGCCATAGCAGACGTGGTTGGAGGAGTTATAGATAAAATAAAATCAGATGGCGGTACTTTTTACAATAACAATTAGTCCTGGTCTGAAAGGGTACCATAAAATCAAAAAATTATGCCAGGCCTGAATAAAGGTACACCGGCAGTATGGAGGGTTAGTTTGAAGAAGGAGAGTGGTGTCATTACAGTATTTTTAAGTGTTCTGTTGCTTGCTGTTTTGGCGCTTATACTTACTATAGTAGAGGCTGTCAGGCTCAAAGGCGGTTATGTGCAGGCTGACAGAGCATTTGATACGGCAATGGACTCGGCATTTGCAGGATACTATGCCCCGCTGTATGAGGAGTACCATATATTTGGACTGGATACCGGTTCAGGTTCCAGGGAAGCGGATTATAGTATGGTGACAGATACCATAAAGAATTATATGGAATACACCTTTTTGCCCCGTAAAGACATGGAGAAACTTCCCGTTAGCCTGCCCTCCTCCTTTGAGCCCTTCGGAATTACGATAGATAAGGTGAACATTACAAGTACAGAGACTCTGTTGGATAAGAACGGAGAGCTATTTGCCGGTCAGGCCTGTGAATATATGAAGTATAAAGTAGCAGAGGAAGGAATTAAGAGTCTGTTAGAAAGACTTGATATTATAGACGGAACACAAAAAACCGGTGAAATCTTAGAGAAAAAGCAGGAAGCAGAAGAGTTAGCAGCAGAACTTGAAGGAAAGGTACTGTTGCTTATGGAGGCCATAGACGGCTTTGAAATGAAGAAGCATGGGGTAAAGACCGAAGGCGATAAGGCTAAAATAAAGGATAGTTTTGTTAAGAAGTTATGGACAAAAACTGTAGATAGAAACAGTCTTGGGATAGATAATGACTGGCTGTTTCAGTCGGTACAGGGCTATTATATAAATCCTCTGACTGGTATCAATGAGGCGAAAAGTCAATTGATTGATTTGGAGAATTGCAGTGTTAAGCTGGAAGAAGCGCAGAAAAACCTTCGGGAATTATCAGCAGTGGATACTTCAAAGTTTACCGGGAAGGAAAAGAAAAGCCATGCTGCCGGAATGGAAAAGGCCGGGCAGGTGGCAGAAGATTATCAGAAGGAAGAAATAGAGTTAATCGAAAGTCTGAATAAGGAAGGAGATTACCTGATAAATATTCTTAAACAAGAAAATGAGGTTATTTCAAAGGCTCTTAAAATATTGGATGAAATGCAGCCATTAGATAAAGAAGTGAAGGAAAAGGCAGAAAAGTATATCAAAGCTTTAAATCAATACAAGGATGAAACGAAGGAGGAGGAATCAGACCGTATCCCCGGAGATCTTGATATCTCAGACTTAGATAGGTCTGAGGCAATTCAGTATGATTTTGATGGAATGAAGACCTGCCTTATATCAAATAAATCTATCATAGAGAATTACTTAACAAAGAATGATTTAACAATAAACGAAGATAAAGGTTCCTGGCAGGCTTATAGCTCCAATTTAACAGTGTATGAGAATTGTGTTAGAAGTCTTGATTTTACATCGCTTAAGTTCAAATACACTGACTGCATAAAGCCAAAAGACAGCACTTCTTTCTTTGAAGGGTTAAATAAAATTCTTGGCAATGGGTTAATGGAATTGGTGATAAAGGATACGGATACAGTTTCAAATAATTTAATTGATATCACAGAGCTTCCTTCGGCTATTATGAATACAGCAGGAACAAGTGAAGAAAGTAAACCGGCAGGTGAATTTGGTCTTGATAATAAAGAAGAAGTGTATACACCGGTGTTTTCATCCTTAAAAGATGTTATGGATGTGAAAGAGGAAGGTTCGAAGCTCCTTGATAATATTTTATATTTGGAATATATAAAGGAGCATTTTGGAGATTACCTTCAGGGTCCAAAGAGTGGTAAAAAGGTGTTAAGCTATGAAAAAGAATATATTTTGGGCGGTGAAGAAAAGGATGTTGATAACTTAAAGGAGATAGTTAATAAAATAGTTCTTTTCAGAAGTCTCACTGATACTATAACTCTTCTTGCAGACACCAAGAGCAGGGAAAAAGCGCAGCTGATGGCAGCAGAATTTGTTGGATTCACCGGAATGCCGGCTATTATTGAAGCCGTTAAGTATGTAATTATTGTGACCTGGGGATTTGGTGAAGCTCTTGTGGACACGGCAGCCGTTTTCTCCGGTAAAAGTGTACCAATCATCAAGAAGAAAAAAGATTTTTTACTGGACCTTACAGATATCTTTGGACTGACAAAAGAAAAGATTTTAGAAAGAGCAGGCGGCATGAAAGAAGATGCTGGCGGGCTTGGCTATAGCAGCTATGAAACCTATCTTGATGTTTTTTTATTTCTAGAGAACAAGGAAGATAAGCTTTATCACTCCATGGATGTTATACAGGAAAATCTAAGAGCCGGATATGAAGAAGGATTTTCCATAAAAAACTGCCTGGCAGGCTTTGCGGCAGAAGGGGACTTTAAAATGGAGAGCAGGTTTATTGACTTTCCTTTTATCACAAAAGATAAAGAGCTGACAGACGGGGCTTACAGCTATCATATAAGAAAAGAATATGTATATTGACTGTTTTAAATTCACCCATCCCATCGGCAGACAGGTTAATTCCTGTGAGCGTCTCTTGTTATAAACAGCAATTACATAAAGTGGACAAGGATATCCGTCAAAAATAAAAGCAATCTCTCTCCGGGAAGCATCATCCATTATGAAGTACAACGTAAAAAGGCATCTGAAAATTTAAGGGGTTTTATAGACAATTACCTAATTTGTTGTACAAGGGCGGATATCCCTGTCCACTTTATAAAGAAAGGAAGACATCCAATGAAAGAAGAAAGGAAAAAGCGTGGCTGCAAAGGGTCCTTAACAGTAGAGTGTGCTTTAATATTTCCTTTGTTTCTGTATGCCATGTTAGCGGTGATGTATTTCTTTCAGATATACCATTTAGAGGATATGCTGCAGCAGGCCATTACGAAGGAAGGCCTTATGATTGCGAAATATGGGTATGTTTATCAGTATATTACAGATTATGATAGTGAAAAGACCGGAGACGAAGGGCAGAATACCGGCGGGAGCAATGAGGAGAGCAATCCTAACAGGGAGAATTCTTATAGTTCCCAGGATGAAAGTAAGGCAGGAGAGGTCCAGAACAGTACATATAATACAGTTAAGAATATACTTATTACAAAGAACATAAATGCGGCGTTCTTCCATCTTAAGCTCTATGATTATGTCGATGAGGGCTATATCAATAGCTCTATCATAGAAGGAGGAATGGAGGGAATATCCACTTATTTTTCTGACTTTATGGGCGAGGATAATCATGTTGATATTATAATATCCTATTATGCCAAACCACCTATTAAGCTGCCTGGTACAGGTAACTTTTTTATATTACAGCGAGTCACTCTCAGAGGCTGGAGCGGATACCATCCCGATACCAAGGAAGAGGAGCCGGCAGATGCAGATACGGAGTATGTGTATATTACGGAAACCGGAAGTGTATACCACTTGTGGGAAGACTGTACCTATCTAAAGCTATCCATAAAGGAAGCTTCCCTGGAGAATATTAAGAACCTTTCCAATATCTCAGGGGGAAAGTATACTCCCTGCGAGCTGTGCGGGAAAAAACAGACCTCAGGACCTATTTATATTACCGATACCGGTGACAGGTACCATACGGATATTAACTGCAGCGGCTTAAAGAGAACGGTGCTTAAAGTTCCGCTTTCGGAGGCAGAGGGAAGAAGCCTGTGCCAACGATGCCGGAAGAGGCAGGGACGTTAGAGGGATAAAGACTGAAGTTACAGGCAAAAGCAGCGGAAAGGAAGCTAGGAATGAAAATACTATCGGAGCTGTTAATGAGTTTATGGCTTTTGGTATGCGGGTGGCAGGACTTTAAAGAGAAAAAAATATCTGTCACCATATTGGCGGCAGGCAGTGTATTATTGATAAGTTTTCTGATAACAGGAGGGTTACCGGTAATGAGCCGCCTGCTTGGATTGGCAACAGGGCTGGTGTTATTGCTATTAGGCAAACTGCTAAAAGGACAGATAGGAGCCGGAGATGGAATTATTTTGTGTATTACAGGCTTCTGTCTTGGATTTCACGACAATTTGAATCTTCTTTTTTATGGGCTTACCATCTCGGCATTTGTTTCTCTGGCTCTTTTACTTTTAAAAAGAGCCGGCAGAAAAGATACAATACCTTTTATCCCTTTTCTATTTTTATCGTATCTTGGAGGAATATTTCTGTTATGAGAAAGAAGCTCAAGGGCAGCTATACGCTGGAAGCCGCCATCCTTATTCCATTGATTTTATATCTAATAACAGCCCTTCTTTATACCTGCTTTCTGCTTCATGATAAGGGAGTAATTGAGGGAATAGTTCATATTACGGTTCTTAACGGAGAAAAGACTTCCTTCAAAAATGTGGATTCGGTCACGGGAAAAATAGACTATGACCGTTACATAGAAGAAGGGATTTTTCATCTGCTGTATGACCGCACGGAAGAAACTGCTTCTATGAAGAAATTACTTGAAAACGATTTGACAGAAGGCGTTATATTTGCTGACATTTCCGGAGTTACGGTGGAGATAGGAAAGAAAGATATTGCTGTGAACGTAAGTTATGAGTTTTCAATGCCAATAAAAGGAGTATGGGAATTCTTTCAAAGGGGAGGAACGCAATTTACTTATACAGAAAAAAAGGACTTTGACAGTAATGAGGAGTTCATTCGTTTATTTCAAATAGGAATGGACACAGGGAAGGAGCTGCCCGGTGCAGACAGTATCTTAAAAATACTTCAAAGCTCTATCGGTTGGCTGCAATAGGAAAATACGAGGTGAAACCAATGGAAAAGGAATATATAAAAGACCTGAAATTCAACTATCTGGTACTAAAGGGAAAAAGCAGTGAAAAAAGTTATACGAACAAAATGCTGGAGCAGTACACTATTCCGGGATTATTAAGAACAGAAATCAGAAGTATCGATAATCTGGAACTTTTCTATTATAATATTACAGATTTAAAGACCGTTCATAGCCTCTGGCAGGATAATACTTTTCATTTCGGCGAGGTTAAGGCTCTTTTGGAGAAGCTGTTCGAAATTGTTGACAATAGTATGGAATACTTTTTAGAGCAGGATGATTTTATACTAAATGCGGAATATCTGTTTATAAAAGGTAAGCTAGAAAGTCTCCAGTTATGTTATTTTCCGGGTTACGGTGAGAATATTGTAAATCAACTGGCAGCTTTCTTTGAATACATAATGAATAAAGCCGATTACAAAGAAGAACCTTTGGTGCTTTTAATATATGCCCTTTATAAAGAGAGCAGAGAGAAAAATACTACCCTCTATAAGCTGAAAGATATCTTAAAAACCCATGATAATCAGCAAATAAAAATAAAGAAGATTGTTCCGCCTCAGGAGATAAGAACCACAGAAAATGAAATCCCAATCTCCAAAAAAGAAATACCCCTTAAGCAGGATACTGCTGCAAGAAAAGAAGAGGATAGGTCCGGAGAATATGAAAAACAGGAAGAAATAAGCTTCTATGAGCTTCAGACTTATATTTTAGGAGGGGCAGCTGTTGCTGTTGGTATAGGAGCCCTGCTGATACTTTATAAGAGCGGCATATTATCAAATGAGATGGGAGAGCCGGACTTTATAAAACTGCTGGGCGGAGCTGCTGTGATAGTGTGCCTTACAGGATATGTAATTATAAAGTTATTTGACCCGAAGATGAAAAGTACCAGAATGGTTACAAAAGTAATGTATGAAGATAA
>JAEXGM010000122.1 GCA_023450835.1 Bacillota bacterium
CTTGCAAGAAGATTAAGGGCTATGGTAAAATGAACTGGCGGTAAATCAAAGCTCTTTTGTGAGCTTTATACGGCGCATAGCACTATATGCAATACATAAAGCATTTTTGAAGTATTTTCGCTTAATAATGTCATTTACAATAGGAGTAACGTGAGTTACAAAGGGTCAGTGATGGATTATTAAATCACTGATAATTAAAATAGGATATAGGCGAAGATTAGTATAAGATGGAGCACCCAGCAGACTGTTTGCAATCTGCTGGGCACGAAAGGGGTTAGTATGAAGTTTACAAAAATGCAGGGCTGCGGAAATGATTATGTATACGTAAATTGTTTAAGAGAAAAGGTTGTGAACCCATCCGAACTGGCTATTGCAGTCAGTGACAGACACTTTGGAATTGGTTCCGATGGTCTGATTTTGATTAAGGCTTCCGATAAAGCTGACTTTATGATGGATATGTATAATGCAGACGGTTCTTCCTCCGCTATGTGCGGAAACGGAATTCGTTGCGTTGCAAAATATGTCTATGATTACGGTCTGATACAGGAGAAGGATATCACCATTGAAACAGGGGCTGGCATTAAGCATCTTTCCCTTAGCGTGGAGGACGGAAAGGTTAGAGAAGTGACTGTAGATATGGGGCAGCCAATCACAAAACCTGCCTTGGTACCTGTTAAAGGCGAAGAGGATAAAATCATTGCAAAACCGATTCCGGTAGGAGGAGAGGAGTACAAGGTAACTTGTGTTTCCATGGGCAATCCCCATGCGGTGGTTTTTGTAGAGGATACTAAGAAAGTCCAAATAGAAAAGGTTGGCCCGCTCTTTGAGCATCATGAATGGTTCCCGAAAAGAACTAACACAGAGTTTATTCATGTAGTGGACAGAAAAAATATAGATATGAGGGTATGGGAGAGGGGTTCAGGAGAGACTTTAGCTTGTGGTACAGGAGCATGTGCCAGTGTTTATGCCTGTATTTTAAATGGCTACACAGAGGATGAAGTTAAAGTGAAGCTTCTTGGCGGAGAGCTTACCATACGTTATGACAGGGAAAAAGATACTATCTTTATGACCGGACCGGCTGTAACCGTATTCGACGGCGAGTTGTTGTAAAAGTCACAAACTGGCCGGATGTTAGCTATCCTGAGAGGGAATAGCAAAATTCCGGCAGATAAAAATAAATAGAAGGAGAGCAACTATGTTCAAAATCAATGAAAATTATCTGAAACTGCCGGGAAGCTACCTGTTTTCCGATATTGCCAAAAAAGTAAAAGCCTTTGGAGAGGCTAATCCGGATAAAAAAGTTATCCGTTTAGGGATTGGAGACGTAACCCTTCCCCTTGCACCGGCTGTGATTTCCGCCCTCCACAAAGCAACCGATGAAATGGCTGTGAAGGATTCCTTTAAAGGTTATTCCCCTGACCTTGGCTATGAATTCTTAAGAAGCCTGATTGCCGAACATGACTATAAGTCAAGAGGTGTAGACCTGGCATTGGATGAAATATTTGTCAGTGACGGAGCGAAGAGTGATTCTGCCAATATTCAGGAAATCTTCGGAGCAGATAATAAGATTGCTGTTTGTGACCCTGTATATCCTGTGTATGTGGATTCTAATGTTATGGCAGGAAGAACCGGAAATTATCTCAGTGATACAGGTAAATGGAGTGAGGTAATCTATATGCCTTGCACCGCGGAGACAAATTTTGCGCCGGAATTTCCCACGGAAGAGCCGGATATGATTTATCTGTGCTTTCCCAACAACCCTACCGGTTCTACCATCAATAAAGCGAAATTACAGGAATGGGTAGATTACGCCAACAAAATCGGCGCGGTTATCATCTATGATGCCGCTTATGAAGCATATATTTCAGAAGAAGACGTTCCTCACACCATCTATGAATGCGAAGGCGCAAAGACCTGTGCCATTGAGCTTAGAAGCTTCTCTAAGAACGCAGGCTTTACCGGCACAAGACTTGGCTTTACTGTAGTACCCAAGGATTTGAAAGCAGGGAATGTATCCCTTAACAGTCTGTGGGCAAGGCGTCATGGTACCAAATTCAACGGTGCACCTTACATTATACAGGCAGCAGGAGCGGCTGTTTATACGGAAGAGGGAAAGAAACAGACCAGAGAACAGATCGCCTATTACATGAATAATGCGCGTGTAATCAAGGAAGGACTTGAGAGTGCCGGTTATACTGTTTCCGGTGGTGTGAATGCACCTTACATCTGGTTAAAAACACCGGATAAGATGACCTCCTGGGAGTACTTTGATTATCTGTTAAAAGAGGCAAATGTAGTAGGTACACCGGGTTCAGGCTTTGGTCCCAGCGGTGAAGGATATTTCAGACTGACGGCTTTTGGAACCTATGAAAACACAGTAGAAGCAATTGAACGGATTAAGAAATTATGATCTACCCGGAGTTTATAAAAAAAGGTGATTTAATAGCCGTACCTGCTCCCTCAGACGGCAATGGCAGACAGACGGATTACAACCGTCTGGATAATGCGGTGCTGCATTTTAATACAAGAGGATATCAGGTAATAGAAGGACCTCTGGTACGAGGGAGCGAGAAAGGCCGAAGCGGAGACGGAAAAGCCAGAGGCGAGGAAATCAACACTTTTCTGAAAAATAAAGATATCAAATGGCTGATTAGTTCAGGAGGAGGGGATTTTCTGGTGGAAATGCTGCCCTACTTTGATTATGAAGCCATAAAAGCAAACCCCGTATGGTTTCAGGGCTTTTCCGACAATACAGGACTTACACATTCCATAACTACCTGCTGCGATATAGCAACCGTTTACGGCAGTAATTTCAGTACTTTCGGCATGGCCAAATGGCATTCATCCCTGGAAGATAATCTTAAGCTCCTAACCGGCGAAGGCTTGGCACAAGGCAGCTTTCTTCAGGAGAGCTTTGACATGTATGAAGATGGTTATTATGACAGGGTTACCGGACTTGAAGAATATGTACTGACAGAACCCGTTGTACTAAAGCAGATAGCAGGGGAGGAAGGAAAACCTGTAGAAGGCAGACTTCTTGGCGGCTGTCTTGATGTACTCTTAAACATCCTGGGAACCCGTTTTGATAACACGCTGGCCTTTATAGAGAAATATAAGGAAGATGGAATTCTATGGTATCTGGAAAGCTTTGCACTTACCAGTGATGCCTTAACCAGAGGATTATGGCAGCTAAAGGAAGCAGGCTGGTTTCAGAATGCGAAGGGCTTCCTCTTTGGAAGGCCTGCTTTTTATCAGGAGAATCACGGCATCAAATATGAGGAAGTTTTAACTTCCGTATTAAAAGATGTCCCCATCATTATGGATACAGACATCGGGCATAAAGCCCCTACTATTACTGTTATAAACGGAAGCATGGGAAGTTTCGTATGCAAAGACGGCAAAGGCAGTCTTCGAATGGAATTTCGTTAAAGGTTCCTGCAGTATTTTAAAAGTTTAGTGTGGAAAAGCAAATTACCCCTTGTCAGATAATATTTTCTGTGATAATATAGCTTAAAAGTATTTGAATATTTATAAAGGCTGAGAAAGAGACTGACCTTTAGGGATTTCATCGATAGACAGGAATGGCAAGCCACCGACTGAGAGCATGCCTATGGTGATAGCTATTGGAAGGAACACTCTGGAGCTTATAAGCCGAAGAAGTTCTATGATACTCTAACGTAGGATATTGTTATGTATCTATCATATGACTTATAGTAGGTTTATACGCGGCACGCGTTATGTGCTTGAGAGGAAAGCTTTTGCTTTCAACGCGGGTGGTACCGCGGGTTATTCTCTTAACGTAAGACGATTGCCTTTTGCAGTTGCTGTTGGATTCCCGTCCCGGATATTTATGTGTTTTTTCACATAAATATCCGGGACTTTTTTTATTCACACTGAAAGCGGAAAAGTGGGAAAAAACAGCAGCCAGATCAATGTATAGATTGAAGGAGGAACACGATGGAATTTGTAAAAGGAATGAAAGAAAAAGAAACAGTGGAAATCAGTGATATACTTACCGGTGATTTATTCGAAAAGCAAGTAACAGTAAAAGGTGCTGTTCACACGGTAAGAGATATGGGAGAGTTCTCCTTTGTGGTTCTTCGCAAATATGAAGGTCTGGTACAGTGCGTTTTTGAAGAAGGCACGTTAAAGGGAGCAGAAACAAAGAGCGTAAGAGAAGGAATGACCATTGAAGTAAAAGGAATTGCTTCCAGGGAAGAGAGAGCCCCGGGTGGATTTGAAATAAAAGTTTCAGAAGTCAGGGTATTATCAGAACCTGCCAAAGATTCTGTAATGCCTCTTCCTATCAGCAAATGGAAGATGGGAACCTCCTTGGAAACAAAGCTTTCCCTTCGTCCCATCGCATTAAGAAATATCAGAGAACGGGCAATCTTTAAGATTCAGGAGGGAATTGTAAGAGGTTTTCGTAATTTCCTTTATGAGAACCATTTTACGGAAATCAGGACTCCTAAGATTGTGGCAGGAAATGCAGAAGGCGGTGCCAATGTATTTAAATTGGAGTACTTTGGAAAGAAAGCTTTTCTGGCACAGAGCCCCCAGGTATATAAGCAGACCATGGTTGGCGTGTATGACAGGGTATTTGAAGCAGCACCGGTATTTCGCGCGGAAAAGCATAATACCACAAGACATCTGAATGAATATACCAGCCTTGATTTTGAGATGGGATACATCGATGGTTTTGAAGACATTATGGATATGGAAGCAGCCCTTCTTACGTATACCTTTGAGCTGTTAAAGAAAGACTACGAAAAGGAACTGAAAATCCTGAATGTAGAACTTCCTTCCACTGAAAATATTCCGGCAGTAAGATTTGATGAAGCGAAACGACTGGTCGCTGAGAAGTATGACCGTAAAATAAAGAATCCCTATGATTTGGAGCCGGAGGAAGAAATTCTGATTGGAAAGTATTTTAAAGAGGAATATGGCAGTGATTTGGTTTTTGTAACACATTATCCTTCCAAGAAAAGACCTTTCTATGCGATGGATGACCCGGCAGATAATAAATTCACTTTAAGCTTTGACCTGTTATTTAAAGGGATGGAGATTACCACCGGCGGACAGAGAATTCACAGTTATGAAGCACAGGTAGAGAAGATGTTAAAAAGGGGAATGGACCCGGAGGAATTTAATGATTACCTCATGATCTTCAAACATGGAATGCCTCCCCACGGCGGCCTTGGAATCGGTCTGGAGCGTCTTACCATGAAGATACTGGATGAGCAGAATGTAAGAGAGACCACACTCTTCCCGAGAGATGTGTCAAGACTGGAACCTTAATGACTGGCCCTGCCAATAACCAGGCAGACAACTGGCCTGGTTAAATTCAGGAAGAGGCAGAAGTATTGTTAAATAAAATGATTTAATAATAAATGAGCACTTTCAGCGGAAAGAAACCCTACAGGAGTTTCTTTCATGAGAATTTAAGCTGCTTTAAGCGGCGGAATTGAGGAATAATGGAGATTACAGATAAAACGATTGATTATGTAGCAGCTCTTGCTAAGCTGGAGCTGACGGAAGAGGAAAAAGAAAAGGCTAAGACTGACCTTGGAAGTATTTTGGGATATATTACGACCATGAATGAACTGGATACGGAAGGAATCAGCCCTATGTCCCACGTTTTCCCCATCCATAATGTATTCCGTGAGGATGTGGTAGAAAACGGCCCTGACAGAGATGCCCTCCTTCAAAATGCCCCGGCAAAAAAAGACGGATGCTTTATGGTACCTAAGACCGTTGAGTAAAGAAGAGTGCAAGAAGATATTTGAGCAGGAAGGCTGGAATGGTTCAAGACAAGGTTATACCAAACCAATAGAAGATGCCAATAGAAAAGAGGTCAGCATGGATATTACCAAACTATCAGCCCTGGAATTGGGGAAAAAGATTAAAGAGAAAGAGATATCGGTAGCTGAAGCCGTCAGTATTCAGATAGATAAGATAAAGGAAACAGATTCTGCTTACAGCTGTTATATATCAGTTTTAGAAGAAAATGCTTTGCTGGAAGCAAAAGAGGTACAAAAAAGAATTGACAGCGGAGAGTTAGCGGATGCTCCTCTGGCAGGAGTACCTGTTGCAGTAAAGGATAATATCTGCACCAAAGGAATAAAGACCACCTGCGGTTCCAGGATATTAAATAACTTCATACCGCCTTATAATGCCACGGTAGTGGAGAAGTTAAAGGCTCAGGGCGCTGTTATTATCGGAAAAACCAATATGGATGAGTTTGCCATGGGAAGTACCACAGAAACTTCCTACTTTGGAGTTACGAAAAATCCCAGAAATGCAGAATACGTACCGGGAGGTTCCAGCGGCGGCTCCGCAGCGGCGGTAGCGGCAGATGAAGCCTTCTATGCATTAGGTTCCGATACCGGCGGTTCTATCAGGCAGCCAAGTGCTTTCTGCGGTGTAACCGGTATAAAACCCACGTATGGTACCGTATCCCGTTATGGATTGGTAGCCTATGCCTCTTCTCTGGATCAGATCGGACCCATTGGTAAAAACGTAGCAGACTGTGCAGCAGCCCTTGATATCATTTCCGGCCATGATAAGAAAGACTCCACCAGTGTACCGACAGAATATTATGGCTATTCCAAAGTACTGGGAGAAGACATTAAGGGAATGAGAATAGGAATTCCCAAAGGCTATTTAGGAAACGGACTTACGGAAGAAATCAAAGTAAGTATTATAGAAGCCGCGAAAGAACTGGAGAAACAAGGTGCCATTATTGAGGATTTCGATCTGGAAGCGGTGGAATATGCTATTCCTGCCTACTATGTTATCGCCTCCGCAGAAGCCAGCTCCAACCTTTCCCGTTATGACGGTATCAAATACGGATATCGCACAGCAGACTTTGAAGGACTTCAGGAAGTCTATAAGAAGACCAGAAGTGAAGGTTTTGGCAATGAAGTAAAACGCAGAATGATGATTGGCGCTTTTGTACTTAGTTCCGGTTATTATGATGCTTACTATAACAAAGCATTAAAGGTAAAAGCACTTATTAAAGAAGGTTTCGACAGGGCTTTTGATAAATTTGATATCATTCTTGGACCTACGGCTCCAACGACGGCTCCAAGAATCGGAGAAAGCTTATCCGACCCCTTACAGATGTATTTGGGAGATATTTATACCGTATCTGTTAACCTGGCAGGACTTCCGGCAATCAGCCTCCCCTGCGGAACCGGTAAGCTGGGGCTTCCTGTAGGAATGCAGTTGATCGGAAAGCATTTCGGTGAAAAAGATATCCTAAAAGCAGCATATCGCTTTGAACAAACGAGAAAGGAAGTGGTGCTATGAAATCATACGAAACCGTCATCGGTCTGGAAGTACATGTAGAGCTGGCAACGAAGACAAAAATCTTCTGCGGCTGCACCACTCAGTTCGGCGGAGAGCCTAATACTCACTGCTGTCCGGTATGTACCGGTATGCCGGGTACACTTCCCGTATTAAATAAGAAGGTAGTAGAATTCGCCATTGCGGCGGGTCTTGCTACAAACTGTGAGATAAATCAGAACTGTAAATTTGACCGTAAAAATTATTTTTATCCGGATCTTCCCAAAGCTTATCAGGTATCCCAGTTATACCTTCCCATCTGTCATGACGGAGGATTTGAGATTGAAACTTCCGCCGGTAAGAAAACCATAAGAATCCACGAGATTCATATGGAAGAAGATGCCGGAAAGCTGATACATGATCCCTGGGAAGACTGTACTCTGGTAGATTACAACCGCTGTGGCGTCCCCTTAATTGAGATTGTAAGTGAACCGGATATGAGAAGTGCGGAAGAGGTTATAGCTTACCTTGAAAAGCTGAAGCTTATTCTCCAATATCTCGGAGTATCCGACTGTAAGATGCAGGAAGGCTCCTTAAGAGCGGATATCAATCTTTCTATCAGAGAGGTAGGCGCAAAAGAATTCGGAACCAGAACGGAAATGAAGAATATGAACTCCTTTAAGGCCATTGCAAGAGCCATTGAAGGGGAGAGAAAACGTCAGATCGATGTACTGGAATACGGAAAAGTAGTTGTTCAGGAAACCAGACGCTGGGATGATAATAAAGATAACAGCTTTGCCATGCGTTCTAAAGAAGATGCCCAGGATTACCGCTATTTTCCGGAGCCGGACCTGGTTCCTATTGATATCAGTGATGAATGGCTTGGTGAGATCAGGAACCGCCAGCCGGAACTTCGTGATGAGAAAATGCTGCGCTATGAGAAGGAATATGACATTCCGGCTTATGATGCAGGTATCATAACCGGTTCCAAACATTTGGCAGACCTGTTTGAAGAAACAGTTGCTCTTTGCGGCAAACCGAAGGAAGTTTCCAACTGGCTGATGGTAGAGACTATGCGTCTTTTAAAGGAAGAAGAAAAAGAGCCGGAGGATATCTCCTTTAGTGCAAAGCATCTTGCAGGCCTTATAAAGCTTATAGGTGATAATAAGATTAACCGAACCGTTGCCAAGGAAGTTTTTGAGAAAATCTTCAAAGAGAATGTGGACCCTGAGAAGTATGTGGAAGAAAAGGGACTTTCCATGGTAAATGATGAAGGTGCCTTAAAATCTACCATTGAGAGAATTATTGCGGAAAACCCTGCCTCTGTAAATGACTACCGAAGCGGCAAGGAGAAAGCCCTTGGCTTCCTTGTAGGCCAGACCATGAAGGAAATGAAGGGAAAAGCAGACCCCGGAATGATTAATAAGATTCTGAAGGAATTACTGGTATAGCAGGCCTAATTTATCTATATTGATATAAAGGGTATTTTGTTTTTGAATATAGGATATCAGTAAAAATAAAGCTGTAAGTTGTGTAAACCAGTCTGAGCATTGGCAGGATGCACTGCTTGCGGCTTTTATTTATTATAGCCTTAAGTTAGCGGAATTCGTAACACTGATTGGGAAAATGAATGGAATCAGAAAGCATTGTTCGTTTCCGGAACGTCTTGCATTCTATGTCAGGGGCTGAACAATTAGCGAAATAATGAGGTGATAAGTATTTGCTATCCTTTTGTTAAAATGGTATAATTTAACAGGAATGATTAAAGCAGGATACAGTATAATACTTGTTATCAGGAGGATATATGGACGATATAACCACAGTGCAGCCGGCCGAGGAGGAATACATCAGAAAAAGAGGTATACCGGGAAGCACTTTAAAGCTAATCGCGATTTTTGTAATGCTGATAGATCATATCGGAGCTACGATATTGGAACAAATGCTTATTTCCAGAGGATATTTCCTTTATAATACAGTAGCATCTACGGATATGGCTAATGTTAGATTATATATGATTTACTCTATTATGCGAATGATTGGCAGACTGGGATTTCCCCTCTTTTGCTTTTTGCTGGTAGAAGGCTTTGTACATACAAGGAATAAGGGGAAGTATGTTATCAGGCTTGCAATGTTTGCATTAATTTCAGAGATACCCTTTGATCTGGCTTTTCACGGGAAAGCTTTCTACTTTGGATATCAGAATGTTTTCTTTACCCTTCTCATAGGCTTCTTGGTAATGTGGGGATTTCAGATTATAGCAGAACATTTAAAGGAGAAAAGGTGGCTTCCTGTAATTTCTGTAATAGGCGCTATTGGTGCGGGATGGATTGCTTTTCAGGTGATACAAAGTTCTGTGTATATTCTTAACGGCATTGTTATAGGATTTCGAGGCACAGGACTTCCGCCGATCTTTACGAGTATGGGTAATGAGGCGCTGGTTGGTGTCATAGTTATTGTTGCTGCCATTTTCTTGCTGCTATATCTGATATTTAAAAGTGAAGGTGAGAGAATAGGGATTTTCCTTGTAGATTGTGCGGTGCTTGCCGTGGGAATGGTTCTTGCCAATCTGCTGGTTACGGATTATTCAGCCTTTGGAGTTCTTACCATAGCTGTTATGTATGCATTAAGAAAACAGCCTTTATCAGCCGGTCTTGGAGGATATATTACTTTAAATATTATGTCACTATCAGAACTGACGGCAGTATTTGCTCTGATTCCCATAGGATTATATAACGGAGAGAGGGGATTGAGGTTAAAGTATGTATTCTATGCTTTTTACCCGGTTCATTTATTTATACTCTACCTGATATGCAAAGCCATGAACTTAATATAGGGGATATATGATTTGAGGGTTAAAGGGCCAGTCTTTCACAATGGGACGGCAATTTGTACAAAGCAGAAAGAACTCCTGCGCTGGTTCCAAGGCGCAGGAGTTCTTTCTGCTTTGTACAAATTGTCTGTAGATAATTGAAGCAGGGCTTTTGATGCTCAGATAGTCCAAAAACAAACCCGAACATCAGGCACGAATATCAAAATGATAACGTTTGCCTTCGGAAGAAGGAGCAGGAGTGTTTTCTTCTGTGTGTAAGGTACTTTCGATGAGAGATTTCCCCAGGGGCTCGCTGCTTTTATCTCTATTGAAAAACTCAGTACTTACCTGATAGCCTTTATCGGTAAGCCGTTCCTCTAATGTTCCCATATGGGAAGAAAGCAAGTCCAGGGCTTCCTTACTATCCAGGTAAAAGGTGTTCTTTAACTGACTGCGTGTAAGGTCAACGGCTATATCCACCGGCCCCAGATTATCCATCTTTAAATGAAGGACGACCCTGACACCCTCTGCGATATCCAGATTTGATTTCTTGTTGGAGTAGACATAGAGTTCACTTTCCGCATATTGGTTCTTAAGCTTAACGGGAAGCTGCAGATAGGAAAACATGTGCTGGAACATATTCATATACTGAACGGAATCTGTGACATGGGCCAGCTGGCTTTGAAGAGCTTGGGAACCGGTGAAGGTGCCTGATTCGGTAAGGGTCTTTATATCCTCCAGCTGTCTTAACAGATTTTCATAATGGGTTTTTACGGCCTCCGGCTTGGCAAGGTCTTCGGGAGTCAGACTCCAGTCTGACAAAAGCTTGGAATTTAAGAGGCTCTGAAATTCCTTGGAAGATGTAAGCTTTTGGAGCGCAGCAGTGTGTTCCTCTGAGGTGCCGGTATCGGAAGATAAGAGAGAACCAATCTGACCCAGAAAATCTGATACAGAAATACTTCCCTTCATAATATTTTCGGAAAATGACCTTGGAAAGTCCTCCGGCAAGGACTGTACTAACTTAAACAGATTTGCTCTGCTTTCGAGGGTAAGCACTTCTCTGATTGCCGTTGTGCTGCTTTCTTGTGCATTGGCAGCATTTATGATTTTGTCTGTCAGGTTCTCTGCAGCAGGGTTTGGAGTATGTTCTTTCAACAGTTTTGCAGCTTCTGACAGTGAGGATGCAGAAAGCGTTCCGTTTAACAGTTCATCCAGTTTCGTATTATCAAGAACGGCAGGGGAAAGTGAATTTAAGCTGTCAGCAAAAAGGGCTCTTTCCTCAGGGGACAGGAGAGTTCCAATCGGAAGGTCCGGAGCGTAATTTAGTGGCTGCATTGGTAATGTACTTTGAGTATTTGCGGTATTGTCGGAGACAGTATTGGGGGAATTAATCAGGCCGTCCGGAGGGACTGTACTCTTAAGAGCTGATCTGTCTTCTAAAAGCATCCGAAGTAAAGCTTGATTATTGTCCTGACCGGCCGCAGCCCACGGCAGCTTGGATATATTTTCAGCGAGAGCCGCAAGATTATCCATCATTTTACCGTTGGAATTAAGAAAGCCTTCAGTCAGTTCAACGCTGGTCTTATTGACCGGAAGATTATTTTGGTTCAAAAAAATCAGGCTTTTAATTGAGGCATCCGGAAATTGGGACATTTGCTTGGCAAATAGCATTAAATTATTCTTATCAATTGACATACGGGAGGAAAGGAGTTCTGCTACCAGACTTCTGTTTTTAGCGAGCTTGCTTAAGGAGGCGGCTTCCAGCGCAGCATCTATGGTTGTCGCCAGATAGGAGGCGGAACTCTCCGGCAGGATTTTTAAAGTAAGAGTCTGAGAAGTTGCATCCTCCACCCGAAAGGATACCCGGCTGCCGATGGAAAGAATATTGGCATCTGCTGTAAGCCTTCCATTTAATATCTGCCCGTCGCTTAATCGTACGCTTACTTCATTATTCTTAAGATCAACAACCTCTCCTTTTATTATCTGCCCCTTCTCCAGACCATAAGCAGTAGAGCCGGAGGAAGTACCGGAAGAAGTATTTGATACACTACCGGCAGTCTGTGAGGAGGTCTGGGCAGCCGAAGGGCCTGACTGGATAGAGCCGGAAATAGCATTATTTATCATAGAAACCTCCTTTTGGGGTTAAAAGTTATCGTTAAATGAGGCAAAGCCTATGATGTATATCGGAAAAAAAGACATTTTACAAAAGAAGACTTAATAAAATAATGTATAAGCGGTTAAAAACTTTATAAAATTAATAATATTTCAAAAAAAGATTGCATTTTTCTGCGGCATATATTATAATCTGTTTCAGAACAAAGGCGTTCTTGAAGAAAAGATAATTTCAAGGATGCCTTTTTTGTATGGAAAATTATAAAGCCATTGTGGCTTATAGTGAAATAAAAGTGACATAAAAGGCATACCGGATAAGCCGGATTGAGAACAATATTAATCCGGCTTATAGATACAAATCAGGTAAATTTAGAGGAAAAGAGGCGTGCGAATGGACAGATATGGTGTAGAAGAGACGAAACGTACGAGGGTAGGGCTTTATGACCCCAGATTTGAACATGACAATTGCGGTATTGGTGCGGTAGTTAATATCAAAGGTGTAAAAACCCATGAAACAGTAGCCGATGCATTAAAGATTGTTGAGAATCTGGAACATCGTGCCGGAAAGGATGCGGAAGGGAAGACTGGAGACGGTGTCGGAATCCTGCTTCAGATATCCCATAAGTTTTTTGTAAAGGAAACAGAGAGCCTTAACATTAATCTTGGAAATGAAAGAGACTACGGTATCGGTATGTTTTTCTTCCCCCAGGAAGAGCTTTCCAGGAATCAGGCAAAGAAAATGTTCGAGATTATCGTGGAAAAGGAAGGGATGGAGTTCCTTGGCTGGAGAGAAGTGCCTATCATTCCTGATATTCTGGGGCACAAAGCGGTGGAATGTATGCCTTATATTGTCCAGGGCTTTGTAAAGAGGCCTCATGGCGTGAAGAAAGGTCTGGAATTCGACCGTAAGCTCTACATTGCCAGAAGAGTCTTCGAGCAGAGCAACGATAATACCTATGTCGTATCCCTGTCCAGCCGTACCATTGTATATAAGGGCATGTTCCTTGTAAAACAGCTCCGCAGATTCTTTATGGACTTACAGGACGTGGCATATGAATCTGCTATAGCAATTGTTCATTCCCGTTTCAGTACCAACACCAATCCAAGCTGGCAGAGAGCACATCCTAACAGGCTTATTGTGCACAACGGTGAAATCAATACCATCAGAGGCAATGTAGATAAGATGCTTGCCAGAGAAGAGACGATGCAGTCCAAGTATTTGAACAAGGAGCTTCATAAGATTCTTCCGGTAATCAATACGGAAGGCTCCGACTCCGCAATGCTTGATAATGCACTGGAATTTCTGATTATGAGCGGCATGGAACTGCCTCTTGCCGTTATGATAACTATACCGGAACCCTGGAGCAATGACCAGAATATGAGCCAGGAGAAGAAGGATTTCTATCAGTATTATGCTACTATGATGGAGCCCTGGGACGGCCCGGCCTCTATCCTTTTCAGCGACGGAGATATTATGGGAGCGGTACTTGACCGTAACGGCTTAAGACCTTCCCGCTATTATATAACAGATGATGACCATGTAATTCTTTCCTCCGAAGTAGGTGTACTGGATATTGCACCGGAAAGAATCGTGAAGAAGGAGAGACTTCGTCCCGGCAAGATGCTGTTAGTAGACACGGTAAAAGGCTGTGTGATTGATGACGAAGACTTAAAGAACAGCTATGCCGGCCGCAGCCCCTACGGTGAATGGCTGGACAGCAATCTTGTAAAATTAAAAGACCTTCATATTCCCAATAAGAAGGTATGGGAATATGATGACGAGGAAAGAGCAAGGCTTCAAAAAGCCTTTGGCTATACCTATGAGGACTACAGAACCACAATTCTTCCTATGGCAAGAACCGGCGGAGAACCGGTAGCGGCAATGGGCGCCGACAGTCCTCTGCCCATATTGTCAAAGAGCAATCCTCCCTTATTCAGTTATTTCAGACAGCTCTTTGCCCAGGTAACCAATCCTCCCATTGATGCTATCAGAGAAGAAATCGTAACTTCTACGGATGTTTATATCGGTGAAGACGGTAACCTTCTGGAAGAATGTGCAGAGAACTGCAAGGTCCTTAAGATTCACAATCCTATCCTTACCAGCACCGATTTGCTGAAGATCAAATCCATGAAGATACCGGGCTTTAAGGTAGAAACTATTTCGATTATCTATTATAAGAATACTTCTCTGGAGAGAGCAATCGACCATATATTTGTGGAAGCTGACCGGGCTTACAAGGAGGGCGCCAATATCCTGATTCTTTCCGACAGAGGTGTGGATGAGAATCATGTGGCAATTCCTTCTCTGCTTGCCGTATCAGCCATGCAGCAGCATCTGGTAAGAACCAAGAAGAGAACTGCGGTAGCGATGATATTAGAGAGTGCGGAACCAAGAGAAGTACATCATTTTGCAACGCTGTTAGGCTACGGTGCCTGTGCGGTAAATCCTTACCTTGCCCAGGAATCCATTAAACAGCTTATCGCCAGCAATATGTTAGATAAAGACTATTATGCGGCAGTAAATGACTATAATAAAGCAATTTTAAAAGGTATTGTTAAGATTGCCTCCAAGATGGGTATCTCTACCATTCAATCCTATCAGGGTTCCAAGATATTTGAAGCCATCGGTATTAACAATCAGGTGATTGATAAGTACTTTACCGATACGGTAAGCAGAATCGGCGGCGTTACCATTAAAGATATTGAGAAACAGGTAGATGAACTTCATACCAAGGCATTTGACCCCCTTGGACTGAATACGGACCTGGCACTTGAGAATAGCGGTAATCACAAGTTAAGAAGCGGTAAGGAGGAACATCTTTACAATCCCCAGACTATCCATCAGCTTCAGAAAGCTACAAGAACAGGAGATTATGGTGCCTTTAAAGAGTATACAAAGCTGATTGAAAAGGAAGAGGAAGGTATTAACTTAAGAGGTCTCTTAGACTTTAACTTACCGGAAGCAGGTATTCCCATTGAAGAAGTGGAAAGTGTGGACTCTCTTGTAAAACGCTTTAAAACCGGGGCGATGTCCTACGGCTCCATCTCACAGGAAGCCCATGAGACCCTTGCTATTGCCATGAATATGTTAGGCGGTAAGTCCAACAGCGGTGAAGGCGGCGAAAGTCTTGAGCGTCTTACTATCGGTAAGGACGGTTTTGACAGATGTTCCGCTATTAAGCAGGTAGCTTCCGGACGATTCGGCGTTACCAGCCAGTATCTTGTCAGCGCCAAGGAAATCCAGATAAAGATGGCTCAGGGAGCAAAGCCCGGTGAAGGCGGACAGCTGCCCGCAGGAAAAGTATATCCCTGGGTAGCCAAGACAAGACATTCAACCCCCGGCGTAGGTTTAATCTCTCCGCCTCCTCACCATGATATTTACTCCATTGAGGACCTGGCACAGTTAATCTATGACCTTAAGAATTCCAATAAAGATGCCAGAATCTCTGTAAAGCTGGTTTCAGAAGCCGGAGTCGGAACCGTTGCCGCCGGTGTAGCAAAGGCAGGAGCACAGGTTATTCTAATATCCGGTTTTGACGGCGGTACCGGTGCGGCACCCAGAAATTCCATTCACAATGCCGGACTTCCGTGGGAATTAGGGCTTGCCGAGACTCATCAGACCTTGATTATGAACGGTCTGCGCTCCAGAGTAAGGGTAGAGACTGACGGTAAGTTAATGAGCGGAAGAGACGTAGTGATTGCAGCGCTTCTTGGTGCGGAGGAATTCGGTTTTGCAACAGCTCCGCTGGTAACCTTAGGCTGTGTTATGATGCGTGTATGTAATCTGGATACCTGCCCTGTCGGTGTTGCCACCCAGAATCCGGAACTTCGGAAGAACTTTAAGGGAAAGCCTGAATATGTAGTGAACTTCATGCGTTTTATCGCAGAAGAAGTAAGAGAATATATGGCAAAACTCGGTGTCAGAAAGCTGGAGGAATTAGTCGGAAGAAGCGAGCTGCTGAAGGTAAAAGATGCCGCTATGATTGGAAGAGCAGCAAGAATTGACCTTTCAAAGATTCTAAATAATCCTTTTGACGGAAATTCGGAAGAAGCACATTTTGACCCTAAGAAAGTATATAATTTTGAACTGGAAAATACCATTGATGAAAAGGTACTTTTAAAGAAGTTAAAGAGTGCAATTTCCTCCGGTCAATCCAAAACCATAGAAGTGGACGTATCCAATGTAGACCGTACCTTTGGAACCATCCTGGGTTCGGAGATAACAAAGGCTCACGGAACCTCTCTGGAGGATGATACCTATGTTATCAAATGTCAGGGAAGCGGCGGACAGAGTTTTGGAGCATTTATCCCTAAAGGGCTTACGCTTACTCTGTCAGGCGACAGCAATGACTATTTCGGAAAAGGCCTCTCCGGCGGTAAATTAGCGGTATATCCTCCCAAGGGAACGAAATTCGAAGCGGATAAGAATATTATTATTGGCAATGTTGCCCTTTACGGTGCTACCAGCGGTAAGGTATTCATAAATGGTGTGGCGGGAGAACGTTTCTGTGTACGTAATTCCGGTGCCAGTGCTGTTGTAGAAGGAGTAGGTGATCACGGCTGTGAATACATGACCGGCGGAAGAGTGGTTGTTCTCGGCACTACCGGAAAGAACTTTGCAGCAGGTATGAGCGGCGGTATTGCATATGTTCTGGATGAAGGCAGCAATCTCTATAAGAAACTGAACAAAGAAATGATATCCATGGAATCTGTTACTGAAAAGTATGATGTTCTGGAATTAAAGCGTATGATAACAGAGCATGTGGAGGCCACCGGTTCTGCAAAGGGTAAGGATATCCTGGATAACTTTATGGATTATCTGCCGAAATTTAAGAAAATCATTCCTTACGATTACAGCCGTATGCTTATGACCATTGTTCAGATGGAAGAAAAGGGCTTAAGCAGTGAGCAGGCACAGATTGAAGCATTCTTTGCCAACACCAGAAGTTAGGAGGGTAGGAAAAATTGAAAGACATTTTTCCTACACAAGTATGTACCTGCGTAATCCTCGGCACATACTTGCGGCGCATTGAGAATATGGAGGTTTAGAAGAGATGGGAAAACCAACAGGATTTATGGAGTATGACAGAAAATTAAGCAAAGGGCTGGCTCCTCTTGAACGTATAAAGAACTTTAACGAATTTCACATCCCCCTTTCTAAAGAAGAGCAAAAAATTCAGGGGGCAAGGTGCATGGACTGCGGCGTACCCTTCTGCCAGTCAGGTGTTATCTTAAACGGTATGACTTCGGGGTGTCCTTTAAACAATCTGGTGCCGGAATGGAATGACCTGTTATATAACGGAAATATGAATCAGGCTCTAAAGCGCCTGTTTAAGACGAATAATTTCCCGGAATTTACCGGAAGGGTATGTCCGGCTCCCTGCGAGCCGGCCTGTACCTGCAATGTTGCGACCAGCCCGGTAGCCATTAAGGAAAATGAACTAAGTATTATAGAAAATGGCTATAAATCAGGATTTGTAACCCCGCAGCCTCCTAAGGTGAGAACCGGTAAGAAGGTTGCAGTTATCGGTTCAGGACCATCCGGTCTTGCAGCCGCAGACCAGTTAAATAAAAGAGGGCATCAGGTAACTGTATTTGAGCGCTCCGACCGAATTGGCGGATTATTAATGTATGGCATTCCTAATATGAAGTTAGAGAAGCATATCATTGAACGCAGGGTTGAAATAATGAAAGAAGAAGGCGTGACCTTCATAACAGGAGCAGATGTTGGGAAGAACTATAAGGCTTCTGATATTAAGAAGGAGTTTGACAGTGTCATTCTGGCCTGCGGAGCTTCTAATCCGAGAGATATCAAGGCTCCCGGAAGAGAAGCCAAAGGAATCTACTTTGCCGTGGATTTCTTAAAAGGAGTAACAAAGAGCCTTCTTGATTCTAAATTTGAAGATAATGTCTGTGTTAATACAAAGGGCAAGAATGTAGTTGTTATCGGCGGCGGTGATACCGGAAATGACTGTGTGGGCACCAGTATCAGGCAGGGCGCAAAGTCCGTTCTTCAGATAGAAATGATGCCAAAGCCTCCGGAAAACAGAACGGAAGATAATCCCTGGCCGGAGTGGCCCAAAGTCTTAAAGACGGATTACGGTCAGGAAGAAGCCATTGCCGTATTCGGTAATGACCCAAGAGTATATGAGTCTACTGTAAAGGAGTTTATTGCCAACAAGGATGGTAACCTTACAAAGGTTAAGATCGTAAAGCTTTGCAGTAAATATAATGCCGAAGCCAAGCGCTTTGTTATGGAGGAAATCCCGGGAAGCGAATATGTGGTGGATGCAGACTATGTCTTTATTGCAGCTGGATTCTTGGGAACAGAAGAATATGTGGCAAAGGCCTTTAATGTAGAGTTAAATGCCAGAACCAATGTGGCTACAAAAGAAGGTCTCTATGAAACCAGTGCCGAAAAAGTATTTGTAACCGGAGATATGCACAGAGGCCAGAGTCTGGTGGTATGGGCAATCAGAGAAGGCAGAGAAGTGGCACAGGCAGTGGATGAACGTTTAATGGGTTATAGTAATCTGTAGACAGATATTATTAACAGGGATTGAATAGTTTGATTAAGAGCAGGTAATCGGCAGGGTTTTGCCGGTTACCTGTATTTTTTATGAATAATTTTATTACAAAATTGCCATCCATATCTATTCGTAGTTTAAGTTCATAATATCGAACAAAAATGATATAATAACCTCCAGGAAATTATTTTACCAAAATGTCTGATCGAAAGGAAAAGCTAAATCTATGCCAAAGCAGCAAAGAAGAGGATATGTACCGGAAGATGACAGGGAGTTCAATGAAGAAGCACTTACTGTACTTGCTAAGGCAGGGAGGGATGTCTGCTATCTG
>JAEXGM010000146.1 GCA_023450835.1 Bacillota bacterium
CTCAAGTTTGTGCCGAGGATTTCGCAGGCACAAACTTATATATGAAACATGCATTTAATAATCCATATATATCATACCCCAGTACGCCTCAAGTTTGTGCCGAGGATTTCGCAGGCACAAACTTGTGCAGGAAAATTCTTTTTATTTTCCTGCTTATCTGCCTGTTCCAAAAAAGAATAATGCAATTGTTCCCGGCCCTGAATGGGTACCAACAACCGGTCCAATGTAATTAATAATCACTTCCTTCACAGGAAATCTTTCCTTTATCAATTCCACAAGGTACTCCGCATCCTCCAGTGCATCACCGTGGCCTATGAAGATAACCTGCTCTTCTGCATCTGTGATAGTAGCTTCCATATGGGTAAAAAGAGCCTGAATCGATTTCTTTCTGCCTCTTACTTTCTCCATGGGAATCAGACGTCCTTCCTCATCTACATGAAGAACAGGTTTAATATTAAGCGCCGTGCCAATTCCTGCGCTAAGTGCACTGACCCTTCCTCCTCTCTTTAGATGGAACAAATCATCCACAGTAAACCAATGACAGATATTTAAAATATTTTTTTCAAGCCAATTATTTAATTCCTCTATGGTATACCCTTCCTGCTTTAGCTGCGCTGCCGTGTAGACACAAAGGCCCTCTCCCACAGATGCACATTTGGAGTCAAAACATACAATTTTGGCTTCCGGGTATTTTTCTTCCAGGTCTTCTTTTGCAATCAGAGAGGAATTATAGGTTCCGCTAAGCGCAGAGGAAAATGCGATGTATAAGATATCTTTGCCTTCTTTTATGAGCGGTTCAAATACTGTTAAGAAAGTGTCCGTATTAATCAGTGAAGTCACCGACTTACTTCCTTGCTTCAACTTTTCATAAAACTCATGGGCTGACAATTCCCTGGCGTCCGGATAATGGATATACGCCCTTCCTTCTACCTCAAAGCTCATCGGTATGGAGACGATTCCAAGCCTTTCTATCATCTCCTGTGTCAGGTCCGCTGTTCCGTCCGTTACGATACAAAAGTCCCTCATTTATAATCCCAAGTATCAGAGTAATGCCTTGATACTGCCTGCTTCCGGCATCCTTTCTCTCTTAAATTTATCAATCCTTCTTACAGTTATATTTTAACACTTTTGACATATCAATACAAGACAGGCATGAAATGTGCATTGCCTTATATACACAAAAAAACCACTCAGCTGACACAGGGCGGTTTTATTACCCAATGCAATTTGAGTGGTTCTAAAGTATGAATGATTTAGCTGTTAATATAGTTTATAAGGCCTTCAGCCTTTATGATTTTCTGCATAAATTCCGGAAAGGGCTGCCCCTTATACTCTTTCCCTTTCGTCAAATCGTAAATCATACCACTGTCAAAATCAATCTCCACGTCATCTCCCGCTTCGATTTCATCCGCCGCTTCCTTACATTCTATTATGGGAAGTCCTATGTTAATGGAATTTCGGTAGAATATTCTTGCAAAGCTTTCCGCAATAACGCAGCTGATTCCGGAGGCCTTAATGGCAATGGGTGCGTGCTCTCTGGAGGAACCGCAGCCAAAGTTTTTATTGGCAACAATAATATCCCCTTTTTTTACCCTATTTATGAATTCAGGGTCGATATCCTCCATACATTTTGCCGCCAGTTCCTGGGGACTGGTGGTATTAAGGTATCTGGCAGGTATAATAACGTCTGTATCAACATTGTCGCCGTATTTATGCACTGTACCATGTGCTTTCATTTCTGACTCCTTTTCCGGGTGATACCCTATAAATTAGTAGAAGATTTATTACATTCAATCTCATCCAGATTGCAAACTGTCAACAAACTGCCGGCACTCTGCGATGGCATATATCCTTCTTTATAGACCCAGTTCTTCCGGCCCGGATATCCTGCCTGTTACGGCACTGGCAGCAGCAACTGCCGGACTGGCCAAATAGATTTCTGATTCCACATGCCCCATTCTTCCTACAAAGTTACGGTTGGTGGTTGCCACCGCTCTCTCACCCTGAGCCAAGATGCCCATATGTCCGCCAAGGCAGGGTCCGCAGGTCGGAGTACTAACCGCCGCTCCGGCTTTTATAAAGATAGAAAGAAGGCCTTCTTCCATTGCCTTAAGGTAAATATCCTGAGTAGCAGGAAAGATAATGACCCTCATGCCTTTCTTTACTTTTCTGCCATCCAGCACTTTGGCTGCCGCACGTAAATCTTCAATTCTTCCGTTGGTACATGAACCGATTATTACCTGCTGAATCTCAATATCACCAACTTCATCAATGGTTCTTGTATTCTCCGGCAGGTGGGGGAAGGCTACCGTAGGACGAATACCGGATAAATCAATGGTATATGTTTTTTCATATTCCGCATCAGCGTCTGCTTCATATATCTTATATTCCTTTACGGAATGTTCTTTTATATAGTCAACAGTCTTTTCATCCACCGGGAATATTCCGTTCTTGGCACCGGCTTCAATAGCCATATTTGCCATGGTAAAACGGTCATCCATGGACAGATTCTCTATTCCGTCACCCACAAATTCCATAGATTTATAAAGTGCACCGTCAACTCCTATTAACCCGATTATATGGAGTATGATATCCTTTCCACTGACCCATCTGTCAGGACATCCTGTCAGTTCAAACTTAAGGGCTGCCGGCACTTTAAACCAGGCTTTACCGGTTACCATTCCAGCCGCCATATCGGTACTTCCGACACCTGTTGAGAAGGCACCTAAGGCACCATATGTACAGGTGTGGGAATCTGCTCCTATTACAGCGTCCCCGGCTACCACCAGACCTTTCTCCGGCAGCAGTGCATGTTCAATTCCCATCTCTCCGATTTCAAAATAATTGGTGATATCATATTCTTTCGCAAACTCCCGCAGACATTTACAGTTCTGAGCTGATTTAATATCCTTATTAGGAGTAAAATGATCCGGCACCAACGCAATCTTGTCTTTGTCAAATACCTGCTTTTTCTCTATCTTAGCCATTTCCTGTATCGCAACAGGAGCCGTAATGTCATTGCCTAACACCATATCCAGATCAGCTTCTATTAACTGTCCGGCTTCTACTTTCTCAAGCCCTGCATGAGCGGCCAGAATCTTTTGAGTCATCGTCATTCCCATATTAATCTCCATTCCTCCAACGCATTTTTTATACCAATCGCCATGCCCTTTCCAATACGCCTCATGTTTGCGCCGAGAATTTCGCAGGCACAAACATGTGTGTGAAAATTATCTTTTTAATTTTCACACTATTTCCTGTGCTATCAGGTCGCCCATCTTATCCGTTCCAACCAGCGTATTACCCGGTGACATAATATCGATGGTGCGGTATCCCTTACCCAGAACCTTTCTTACAGCTTCTTCTATCAGGAGGGCTTCCGCCTCTAAATCAAAGGAATATCTTAGCATCATAGCCGCAGACAGGATGGTCGCCATAGGATTTGCCTTGTTCTCTCCTGCAATATCCGGAGCTGAGCCATGACTTGGTTCATAAAGTCCAAGCTTTGTTTTACCTAGGCTGGCGGACGGAAGCATTCCTATGGAACCCGTTATCATACTTGCTTCATCGGATAAGATGTCTCCGAACATATTCTCTGTGAGAATTACATCAAACTGTCCCGGGTCCTTTACCAGCTGCATGGCACAATTATCGACCAGCATATCGCTAAACTCCACATCGGGATAATCCGCTCCTACTTCCTTCACTACCTGTCTCCACAGCCTGGAGGAGTCGATTACATTTGCCTTATCTACACTGCACAGTTTCTTTCTTCTCTTCCTGGCGGTTTCAAAGCCTGCCTTTGCAATCCGTCTGATTTCATCTTCATCATAAGTCAGAGTATCGTAAGCCTTCCGGATTCCGTTCTCTACTACTGTTTTCCGTTCTCCGAAATAGAGCCCTCCCGTCAGTTCTCTGACAACAATCATATCAAAGCCCTCTCCGATTATCTCTTCCTTTAAGGGACAAGCTTTCTTTAAATCGTCAAATAACAGTGCCGGTCTTAGGTTGGCAAATAGCTCCAGGCCTTTTCGAATCTTTAACAGCCCGGCTTCCGGTCTTAATTCCGGCGGGAGGCTATACCACTTGGAGACACCTACATTGCCGCCTACTGCTCCAAGCAGCACAGCATCGCTCTTCTTTGCTGTCTCAAGAGTCTCATCTGTCAGAGGAACGCCATGAACATCAATAGAGGCACCTCCCATCAGAAGCTCTGTGTAGAGAAAGCTGTGTCCGCAAACCTTTCCCACTTTATCCAGTACCTTCTTTGCTTCTCTGATAATTTCCGGTCCGATTCCATCCCCCGGAATAACCGCAACACTGTATTCTGCCAACTTAACATCCTGCCTTTCCTACTTTTCTTTCCTACTTTTACTGGTATTTTATCACAAGCTCTGATATAATTGAAATACATAATACGAATACTTATTATAACTACGAATTATACCAAGGAGCAGCAATCATGGAAAGTAATCTGACCTTATACCGCATTTTTAATTCTGTAGCAGCGACGGGGAATATCTCCCGCTCCTCCAAGGAGCTTTTTATCAGCCAGCCGGCAGTCAGTAAAGCTGTACAGACCCTGGAGGATAATCTTAATATGACCTTATTCATCCGCTCCTCCAGAGGAGTCCGTCTGACAGAAGAAGGCGCTCTCCTTTATGAATATACAAAATCCGCCTTTGACACCCTCACAGAGGGTGAATCCACTCTGCTTCGTATGAAAGAGCTTGGCATCGGGCATCTGCGTATTGGTGTCAGTACTACCTTATGCAAATATATCCTGCTGCCTTACCTAAAGGATTTTATAAAAAAGTATCCCCACATTAAGATTACAATCGAATGCCAATCCACCTATAAGACCTTGGAGCTTCTCGGCCAGAATAAAATTGACATTGGGCTTATCGGCAGGCCTGCAAATCTAAAAGGCATGGATTTCTATGAGATACAAAAGATAGAGGACATCTTTGTCAGCACACAGACTTATCTTGACAATCTCAATCACCAGTTATCAAAAGAACACCGTGGAAAGGCTTCGCTCTCACCGAAAGACACCTTGGATATCCTAAGCAATTCCAATGTTCTTCTATTGGATGAGAAGAACATTACCAGATTATATGTAGAGGATTATTTTACAAGAAATAATATTAAGACAAATCAATTGTTAGAAGTAAGCAGCATGGATTTGCTGATAGAGTTCGCTAAAATCGGTCTGGGTATTTCCTGTGTTATCAAAGAATTTGTACGGGATGAGTTAGCGTCAAAGGAGCTTATCGAACTGCCCCTTAACCCTCCTCTTGAGAAAAGAGCTGTTGGTTTTTCTTACTGCAGGGAGGCTTTTCTGTCACAGGCAGTCAAGCATTTTATTGATTTTTACAAGGAACGCGGCTTAAGCTAAATGCATATATTATAAAATAAAACCACGAAAAGAGTCTCTTATGACGCAATATAATTCCTATTCAGGGATAATCCTGTCCATTGAGGATATCCTGATAGACTCGAGAGATACTTTAGGCTGCAATAAACTGTTTACCATACAGGATAGCGAAAATAACATAATCACTTTTCATGTAGCACCTTCTACCTACTTTATAGATAACATAATGGCAGAAGAGGGGGACCCTGTTACTGGCTTCTACGATAAAAATGCTCCGGTTCCTCTCATATACCCTCCAAGATTCCGGGCGTTGATAATGGCGGTAGGGGTAAGTGATGTCAATGTGAAAGTTGATTTTTTCAATCGTAATCTGGTAAGCAGCGACGGAATGCTTCGCCTGAGTATTTCTCCGACCACCCAAGTCGTTCTTGAAAATGGGCAAGGCTTTTATCAAAATCCCGCGAACCGCAATCTTATCGTACTTTATGGACCAACCACCAGAAGTATTCCCGCCATTACGACACCTTATAAGATTATTGTTCTATGCGGCAGGTAAGAGAGAATCCCTCTTCATTAAATTTTTAAATAAAAAGAGCAGTTTGGCTGATATGTTCCCTCTAAAGTAGACATGGTAAATAACCAAAAACTACTTTAGGGAATCATATCACCTAAACTGCTCTTTTTATTTTATAATTAATCCTGTATAACCTTTCATACAATCTCACATTGTATGCGTTCAATCTTTTCTACTGACGGACATTTGGCCGTGAGGCCACTTGGTGCCGGACATGAATTATGCTTTTCAATGATTCACACTAACAATTATGCCCTTTCCAACGTGCCTCATGTTTGGGCCGATGATTTCACAGGCATAAACATGTGCGTGAAAATTACCTTTTTAATTTTTACACTAACAGCCATGCCTTTCCAACGCACCTCATGTTTGGGCCGAAGATTTCGCAGACACAAATATGTGTGTAAAAATTATCTTTTTAATTTTTACACTAACAGCCATGCCTTTCCAACGTGCCTCATGTTTGGGCCGAGGATTTCACAGGCACTTGTGTGAATTATTCTTACAATAATTCACACTAAGAACTTCTTGTAATAATCAAATGCTGAGGGCACAGAGTGTATCTCTTTAATCTCCTTTGCAGATGCCCAGACAAGCGGCGTATTGCATATTTCGTCTCCTGCTGCATAATTCTTAGTATCTTCAGCCACCCCTTCCTTCAGGCGGACAAGATATCCTGTCATATGCCACTCCACATGTGAAAATATATGTTTTGCCTCTCCTAAAGGTACAATTTGTTCCACAGAGTACCCCAGCTTATCAAGATATTCTTCTGCCAAAGAAACGGACAGCTTGACCTCAGTCCCCGGAAATTCCATCAGACCGGCAAGAAGACCTTTTTTCTCTCTTTTGGCAAGTCCGTACTTTCCTCCATCCTCCAGCAAAAAAATAGTCCTCTCCTTTATCTGCCGTGGCTTCTTTTCCTTCTTAACAGGAATTTTATCCTCTGTACGGTTCTTAAAGGCCTGGCATAAATGCGCCAAAGGGCATCTGTCACATAATGGCCTGCCTACCGGTATGCACACGGTCGCTCCCAATTCCATCACCGCCTGATTAAAATCCCCCGGCCTGTCCTCTGGCATCACCGCCCTTATATCCTCTTCCAGCTGTTTCTTGACTTTTGCCTCCGTTATGTCATCAAAACATCCGGAGACTCTCATCATAACCCTTAAAACATTGCCGTCAACAGCAGGCTCAGCAATACGAAAGGCAATGGATGCAATTGCTCCGGCTGTATAGCTGCCAATCCCAGGAAGCTTTAACAGTTCTGCGTAATCTCCCGGAAGTTCCCCGCCATAGTCTCTTACCAGTATCCTGGCCGTTTTTTGCAGATTCCTGGCCCTGTTATAGTATCCTAACCCTTCCCATAGCTTTAAAAGCTTATCTTCTTCCACCTCTGCCAGGGATTTAATATCCGGAAGAGTACGGAGAAACCGTTCGAAGTAAGCCTTTACTGCCTCTACTCTTGTCTGTTGGAGCATTATTTCGGATATCCAGACATAATAGGGCTTCGGGTTCTCACGCCAGGGGAGTATTCTGGCATTCTGGTCATACCAGTCCAGTAAAAATTCTATTGTAGGGGAGTAGTCATACTTCATATCTTGATTGCCTTTCTATTTGTTTACTTTAAAATCTTTGTGCCAGCCTAAAAAACGCACCGGAACCTGTTCTAAGTTCCGGCACGTTTTATTATCGAAAACAAAGCTTTATGATAATTAGTTGTTGATCAATTTATTCTTATTGGTCCAGCTCATCATCTTGCGAAGTTCATCTCCAACTTTTTCAAGCTGATGCTCGGATTCTCTTCTTCTCATAGCAAGGAAGTTCGTGCAGCCAATCTGGTTCTCAAGAAGCCAGTTGCGGGCAAAAACACCTTCCTGAATATCTTTTAATACTTTTCTCATAGCATTCTTGGTATCTTCTGTAATAATCTTAGGTCCTGTTATATAGTCACCATATTCCGCTGTATTGGAAATGGAATATCTCATACCTGCAAATCCGCTTTCATTGATTAAGTCAACAATCAGCTTCATCTCATGGATACATTCAAAATAAGCACTTTCCGGTTCATATCCGGCTTCTACTAACACTTCAAAACCTGTCTTCATAAGCTGTGTAACACCGCCGCAAAGAACTGCCTGTTCACCAAAAAGGTCTGTTTCTGTTTCTTCTCTGAAAGTTGTCTGAAGAACGCCTGCTCTTGCTCCGCCGATGGCAAGTGCATAAGCAAGTCCGATATCATGTGCCTTGCCGGTTGAGTCCTGTGCAACAGCTATCAGACAGGGAACTCCCTGGCCTTCCTGATACTGACTTCTAACTGTATGTCCGGGTCCCTTAGGTGCAATCATAATAACATCTACATCAGAAGGAGGTAGTATCTGACCAAAATGTATGGAAAAGCCATGTGCGAACATAATCACATTACCTGCCTCAAGGTTTGGTTCAATGGATTCCTTATAGAGCTTAGCCTGCTTCTCATCGTTTATAAGAATCATAATGATGTCAGCTCTCTTTGCAGCTTCTGCCGCCGTGTACACTTCAAAGCCCGCTGCTTCTGCCTTCTTCCAGGATCTGCTGCCCTCATAGAGTCCAACAATGACATGAACACCGGATTCCTTCGCATTCAATGCATGAGCGTGTCCCTGGCTGCCATAACCGATAATAGCTACGGTTTTACCTTCCAGTAATGATAAGTTGCAGTCTTCCTGGTAAAAAATCTTTGCCATATCTTTTATCCTCCTAATAAAATTAAAATTATTATTGAAAAAGTGTGGCTGCACATTTGTGAAGTTACACTTAGGAATAATACTTAGTCATCCAGATAGTCCGCAATATCTCCCGAACCTCTTGCAAGTCCTGTAATACCGGTTCTGACCAGTTCTTTTATAGTAAAGCCCTCTAACAATTTAATAAAAGCATCTATTTTGGCCTGGTTTCCGGTAAGTTCAATCATCAGAGATTCCTTTGCCACATCCACAATCTTAGCACGGAATATATCTGCCACGGAAATAACAGCCTGTCTTTCTTCAATGGCAGCCAGCACCTTGACCAATACCAATTCCCTGCATACTGACTCTTCCGGTAAAAGTTCTCTGACTTCTCTTACATCCTCAAGCTTTAAAAGCTGCTTTCCGATCTGCTCCAGTATCTGGTCATCACCATTAACTACAACCGTCATTCTGGAATACAAAAGGTCCTGTGTAACACCAACGGTAAGACTGTCTATATTGTAACCTCTTCGGCTGAATAATCCTGAGACCCGGCTTAGTACGCCGGCGGTATTATCCACCAGTATTGACAAAACCATCTTCTTCATATTAACCTCCATTCGCACCTCATGTTTACGCCGAGGATTTCGCAGACACAAACTTGCGCAGGAAAATGTCTTTCATTTTTTCCTGCCAGCTTCCTGAATATAAATTGTTTACATTGTAACAATATGAATATAAAATGTCAATAAAGAAACTGGATTTGATTTTTCTATATTATTAAGAGCAAAGCAATATTCCTCAACAGGCCAGATTTCAGGAAACCATAGTGTATACATTGAAACCTTCTGGAAAACCAGCCTTGCTTCATTAAGTTTGCCATTGCATAAACTTGCATTTTTTTATCTTTTGAAAGGCAGTCCTTAAAGATATCATAAAATTCTTTTGCCTGCTCTGCATTAGAAAAAAGTGCTTTTTTCTGTTCTCCTATAGCAGCCATTCTCTTCTTTACATAACCATAGAAATCCTGGTTTCCCACAACATTTCCGCTATGCTGTCTGTAATAAAGGGTCGGTGCAGGAATATACACCATATGGCCAAAGGCGGCTCCCAGTAGACCTATCCACCAGTCGTGATATCTGGCATTCTCCGGAAGTATGGTTAATTTCATAGCAAGAGCTGTATTGAACATTACCGTACACCCTATAAGTTTGTTCTCCATCATCATATGAGGAAGGTCCAGCTTCCCGGTATTTAAGTGGTTGCTTTTATGAAAAGAGGGGTTTATTACCGTAAGTGTTTCATCAGTTATGGCGGCATCTGTAAATACTACCAAAGGAAGTTTTTTGGAATACTTCTTTTCATACCTTTTCATAACTCTAAGGGTTTTTTCGATTTTATCAGGCATCCAAAAGTCATCCTGGTCACAGAACATAAAATAATTGTCTGTTTCCTCCTTTATAACATCAGCCTGCTCTTTTAATACTGTTTTTACTCCATCCAGAAAGTTACGGGTAACCCCTTTATTCTTTTCATTACGGATATAGCGGATTCTTTCCTTATCTTTGACCACCTGCTCTCCTGCGAGATTCTCCGTCCCGTCCACAGAACCGTCATCGAATATCCACAGTACCCAGTCGGTAAATGAGTTTTCTCTTATGGACTCTATCTGCTCTTTCAGATATGCCGCTCCATTATAAGCAGCCATAATGATATGAACCCTGTCCATTATATTTGCCCTGCCTCTCTTCCGGTACTCTTCTTTCCTTCTCTGAAATACCACGGATTCATACTCCATTTTCTGATAAGGGTAAGGGGCAATTTTTTGTAGTTCTTTCCTGCCAGAAATCCCAGATATTTAAAACCGCTTTCGAAAATTAGGTCCGAAATAAGGAATATTCTGCCTTTTTTCAGCAGGTAGGAAGCTGTTTGAAGTACCAGCTTCTTTCCTTCATCCTCTGATTTGATACCGGAAAATACTTCCGGGTATTCCGCATGTGAGACTGCCAGGTCAAAATTTCTTTTAAACTGTTCCTTATAGCTGTAGCTATGGGAATGATAGACCTTTGCCCCGGAAACGTAAGCAATGGAGTACCCTGCTTTTATAATAGCAGCTGCCATAATCATGTCTTCATTAAAAATCGTTCTGGTAACAAAGCCACCCATTTCCTCATAGACGCTTTTTCTGTATACCGCACATACATTGGAGCAGAAATAGGTCTTTATCCCAAGCTTTGGAAGGTCACCCAGTGCCTTAACAGAATCTGTCTCAGGATAGTTAAACTTTCTGGTATAACTTTCAATGATACCGGCTTCCTCCCTTGGAAGCTGTCTGGCATAGGCAGCGCCTGTGCTTTCATTTGCAAAAGCCTCTTTCAGCTTTGTCAAAAGCGATGTGTCTGCGGGAACGGCATCCTGGGTCATAAACATAATAAGCTCTGCTGTTGAAAGGGAGGCTCCATAAGCCCTTGTTCCGCCATGGTCAAAATCTTTTTTATTTATTTCAACACATTCAATGCGAAAATCACTATCTTCAAGCTCCATGGCATAGGCAATATATTCTTCTCCTACCAGGTTCTTACTCTCTCCCTGCATTTCTTCCTCGACCGTTTGAAGCAGGATAACTCTGTCAGGCTTGTCCTTCTGCTTTTTTAACCTTTCAATTAAATGCTTGAATTTAATATCCGGCTTGTATACCGGTATTATAACATCTATCTTAATATCCGCTGCTTCCATCACAGATATGACCTCTTTTCTCATTAATCTTTAAGTTAGGACAATTTTAACTTATTTTTAAACTATATCATACCCGTGTGTGCTTCCATTTGTCAAGGAATTCGGTACCAACAAATGAATAACATTTTTTATGTATTGCTCTATAATCAAAAACCGCACAGGGTGGTTTGATTTCCCTGTACGGTTTTATGATATCTTATCGTTTTATTATTTGTTATTCGGTATCAGCCGGTTTTCATATTTTGCTTAGTTACTGGGCTTAGCACCAAAGGTGATATCCAAAGTTTTTTCTTCGTATTTGCCGTTTTGCAGCGTCTGTACCTTAATAGTACCGGTGGAGCCTGCTTTGGTATAACTTAATGCCTGCTGTAAGTCCGTCATAGAAGAAACTGTAATGTTATTTAAACCTGTGATGATGTCGCCTGCTTTAATACCTGCTTTTTCGGCTGCGGAACCTGAGGCTACTGTGCCTACATAAACACCGACCGGCATATTGAAGCTTGCTGCATAATCCTCTGTTACATCCTTACCCTGAATTCCAAGATAAGCAGACTGGGTGCTGTCGGTAGAAGTAGTGTTCATTAATTCATTGATAACCGGAATTGCATCGGAGATTGGAATTGCATATCCAATACTTTCTACACTGTCATCCACATATTTTACGGAGTTTATACCAATAACTTCACCTTTTGAGTTAAGTAATGCACCGCCGCTGTTACCAGGGTTAATTGCTGCGTCGGTCTGGATAAGTTTTAAGGTTACGTTATTAACTGTTACTTCTCTGTTTAAAGCACTGATGTATCCTACTGTTACAGACTGTCCGTATCCTAAGGCGTTACCGATAGCAATGGCCATCTCACCAAGTTTTAAGGAACTGGAATCACCTAAGGTCGCTACTTTAATACTGTCTAAGGTCTTGCTGTCAAGTTCACTTTCCTTTACGGAAACAACTGCAAGGTCAGATCCGGGAGCTGTTCCGACAATGGTTGCTTCTGCTTTTGTATCATCATTAAATACAATCTGTACGGAGCTTGCATTTTCAACTACATGGTTGTTTGTGGCAATTAAGATTTCACTGTTTTTCTGTCCGATAATGATACCGGAACCACTTCCCTCTTCCTGTTGGTCGTACTGTCTTCCAAAGAAATCTGTTGTGGTCTGATTAATGGTTGAATTAATAGCTACGATAGAAGGCATTACATTGGCAACTACTGTGGACACGTCACTGGAAGCATTATCTTTAGTACTTGTCTCAACTGCCGTTACATCACCGCTTGTGTTCGTATCCGTGGATACACTTCCTATTTTTACACTTGATGAATTTCCGTTTGTCACCGCGTAATACCCCTGGAAAGCTGCTCCTGCTACAAGGCCAAATACAAGGGCGGAAGCTATCAGTTTAGCAAAAGATTTTGCTCCTCCTTTTCCCTTCATTCTTTTCTTCTTACCCTTTACAGGTATGTCTTCTGCTGCGGGAATGTCTTCTGCCATACGAAAATTTTCTGTTGCCGGGATGTCTTCTACTGATGAAATATTTTCTACTGCAGGAATATTTTCTACTGCAGGGATGTCTTCTACTGCAGGGATGTCTTCTTTGAAAACTCCCTCTCCATCAATAATATTTTCATCATTTTCATTATTTTCATTAAAACCATTGAACTCGCTCATATTAATTTCTCCTTTCAAACTTTAGCTATCTATATTATTTGTTTCTTTCTTGTTTATGACTAAAGTTTAACATCAAATTATGTCTTCTTTGTGTAGAGAAATTGAAAAAAATATGAAGAACAATTAGTAATTTCCCAAAATCTTTAAAGTGATTGCTTCTTCTTTAATTCCAAACAGTGCATTCCTTACCCCTGCATCTTTTAAATTACCCTCAAAATCCACAAAGAAGCGGTATTCAAAAGTTTTTCCTTCTAAAGGTCTTGATTCGATTTTGGTCATGTTGAGGTTATTGTAAATAAAATGCGACAGCATATTATAAAGACTTCCGCTTTCATGGGGCAGCTCAAAACAGATGCTTATCTTTCCCGCGTCCTTTTTGTATTGTTTGTTCCTGCCAATAATAATAAAACGAGTGGAGTTGTTGCATTCATGATTGACATTTTCCTTTAATATCTTTAGTCCATAAAGCTTTGCGGACTGTACTCCCGCGATGGCAGCCTGGGTAATATCCCCGTCTGCAACAATTCTTTTTGCTCCGTCTGCGGTACTTTCACAAACTATGGATTCTATCTGAGGATTTGCTTCCAGGAACTTCTGGCACTGTAAGATACCCTGGTTATGGGAATAGACCTTTTTTATATCCTGCAGTTCTGCCTGCGGAAGCCCTAATAATGCATGATTTACTTTCAGTATATGCTCTCCCATTATAGAATTATCATACTCGACTAAAAGATCATAAATGTCTGTAATTCCGCCTGTAGAGGTGTTCTCAATGGGTAGTACTCCATAATCCGCACTTTTATCCTTCACTTTCTCCATGACTTCTTTAAAGGTGGAAACATTAAAAGCACTCACTTCTTCCCCAAAATATTGTTTAAAGGCCTGTTCCGTATAAGATCCCTTTGCTCCAAACCATACCACCTTTGTAGATGCATCCACCGGTAAAGCTGTAACTTCCTCAAAGGAAATCCCCGTATCCTTTTCTTTTATCAGACTATACTGCATCTTCCGGCTCATTGACATAATCTGCTGAAACAATTCCCTGATACCGTGGCGGTTAAATTCATTCCCTGCCAATGCCTTTAAGGAAGCAAGCTTAGCCTCCTCCCGCTCCTTGTCAAATACCTTTTTACCGGTTTCTATTTTGTATTCTGCTACATCCTGGGCAATCTTCATTCGGTATTCAAAGAGCCGCACTATTTCCTTATCTACTTTATCAATTTCATTTCTGCTGTCCTGTAAATCAATCATACTTGGCTCCCATCTGCGTGCTCAGTAGCACCCAAGGGCGCTACCGCACGCGTACAAAATCAGGGGAAGTGAAAGCTTTCTCTTTCACTCTTATATCTCCTGCATAACGCAGACCTGTCTGCGTTACTGCTTTAATAAGTAGTTTAAAAGGAACTTTCAAATTTATACCCCTGCATATCGCAAGCTTGCTTGTGATACTGCCTCAATAAGTAGTTTGAAAGTAGTTTTCTTTCAAACTTATACCCCTGCATATCTCAAGCTTGCTTGTGATACTGCCTCAATAAGTAGTTTGAAAGTAGTTTTCTTTCAAACTTATACCCGTGCATATCGCAGGCTTGCCTGCGATACTGCTTTAATAAGTAGTTTGAAAGTGGTTTTCTTTCAAACTTATACCCGTGCATATCGCAGGCTTGCCTGCGATACTGCTTTAATAAGTAGTTTGAAAGTGGTTTTCTTTCAAACTTCACCTCATCCCTGCACATGTCTTTTGCGCTTTGTGAGTAAACGCTTTTCCTTTCACTCCTGGCCTATAATGATACCAGATTCATTGTTTCTTCTTTTATTTCTTTTAAGATTGAGAGAGAACCAAAAGCCAGAATTGCACAATTCTCTTTCCCCCTTGCTTTTTCTGCCAGCATTTTAAGGGCTTCCCTTATATCTTTTGCTTCTGTGGCTGATATTCCCTGGGAAATCGCTTCTTCCGCCAATACTTTACCGCTAAGTCCCCTCTCCGTAGGGGGAGTGACGCAATATATTTCTCCGGCATATTTCCCGGTAAGCTTTAGAACAGCTTTATAATCTTTGTCCTTAAACATTCCCATTATATAATATAATTTCTTACCACTAAGATATATCCTGATATTTTCTGCCAATACCTCTGCCGCTCCCTCGTTGTGGGCTCCGTCTATTATGATAAGGGGACTTTTGCAGATGGGCTGAAACCGCCCTTCCCATAGGGTATTTTCAAGTCCGTTGTATATATCCTCTGTCTTAAGGGGGAACCCGTTATCATGAAGGGCTTTGGCGGCAAGGATTGCCGTCACGGCATTATATACCTGATTTTTACCAAGCAGTTTTATCTTTAAATTCTTCCAATCGCCATAATCAAACAGTGTGCCTTCCATGTCCATCCTATTTATGACGACTTCTGAAAATCTTGCTTCTGTCAGGGAAGACTCTTTTTCTTTTGCAGTTTTTTCGATTACCTTCCGTACTTCTTCCTGCTGCTGGTAGGAGACCACCGGTATTTTATTCTTAATAATCCCTGCCTTATGCTCTGCAATTTCTCTAAGCGTTCCGCCCAGGTATTCCATGTGATCCATGCTGATTGCAGTGAGTACAGCACATTTGGGAGCATCTATCACGTTAGTAGCGTCCAGTTTTCCTCCCATTCCTACTTCTATTACAGCAATATCACACTTTTTCTTCCGAAAATACAAGAATGCCATTGCTGTTTCCACCTCAAAAACAGTGGGATGGTCATTCCCCTTAGCTGTCATTCTTTCACAGGCTGCTTTGATTTCATTTATACAATCGGCAAGCTCCTCTTCATCTATGGAAGAAATCGTGATATTTCCATCATTCCCATCTGTATCATCACCTTGCTTTTTCACTAATAACTGTATCATTTCTCTATAAGCAAAAACTGCAGGCGAAGAAAATCTTCCGGTTACATAACCGGCGCCGGCTAAAATAGTAGCAATATAAGCACTTACGGACCCCTTACCATTGGTACCGGCTACATGCACAAATGCGGCCTCTTTCTGGGGCGAACCAAGCTCCTCCAGAAGCTGCTTGACAGCGGTAAGCCCCGGCCTGCTGCCAATCTGTTTAACTTCTTCTAAAAAATTCATAGCCTCTATTATATTCATCTTATGCATCGCTCCTGCTGTACACCGTCTTTATAGGTCTGGCTATTTCTCTTCGCACACCTGGAATATATAGAATTTCAGATAATAGGACTCATCTGCTGCCCAAAGTATGGGATGATCCGCCGCCTGGGTCCGGTACTCTACCTGACGCAGTCTTTTTCTTGCACTTTTGGCTGCTTGTCCTATAGTCTCTGTAAAAAGCTCCGGAGTCATAAAATGAGAACAGGAACAGGTGGCAAGGAAGCCACCATCCTTTATCAATTTCAGTGCCCTAAGATTAATCTCTCTGTATCCCTTAATGGCATTCTTTACGGAATTTCTGGATTTGGTAAATGCCGGAGGATCTAAGATAACCACATCATAGCGTTCTCCTTGTCCTTCCAGCCTTGGAAGCAGTTCAAATACATCTTCACAGATAAAATGAACCCTTTCCTGCAACCCGTTCAGCACTGCATTTTCTTCAGCCTGGCTGACACCAAGGGCAGAAGCATCTACTCCGATTACTTCTCTGGCACCTGCAAGTCCCGCATTTAATGCAAAGGAACCGGTGTGGGTAAAACAGTCAAGAACTCTTGCATCCTTACAGAGTTTCTTAATAGCTTCCCGGTTGTATTTCTGATCTAAAAAGAATCCGGTCTTTTGCCCTTCGGCAACATCAACTATATATTTTACACCGTTTTCCAGGATTTCCACCTTTGTATCAAAAGGCTCACCAATAAAGCCTTTGATTCTTTCCATCCCTTCATTTTCTCTGACCTTAGCATCACTTCTCTCATAAATTCCGCGTATGGCAATGCCGTCTTTTTTTAAAATTTCCACCAGTTCCTCTAAAATCTCCTGCTTTAACCGATCTATTCCCAATGCCAGAGACTGTACTACTAATACATCAGAGAATTTGTCTATTACAATTCCCGGTAAAAAGTCCGCCTCTCCGAATATAATACGGCAGCTGTCGGTATCAACAACTTTCTTACGGTAATCCCAGGCTGCCTGTATGCGCATTCTGAGGAAATCTCTGTTGATTTCTTCCCCTTTTACTCTGGATAGTATCCTGACGGTAATCTTTGACTTTGTGTTAAGAAAGCCACAGCCCATATAATATCCGTCAAAATCATGCACATATATAAAGTCACCGTCATTGTACTCTCCGGCTATACTGGCTATTTCGTTATCATAAACCCACATTCCGCCGGCTTTTAAGGTTCTGCCTTCTCCTTTTTTTAACGTAACAACTGCTTTTTCCATGTATTTCTCCTGTCTTTTGCTTTTATCACCAATTATATCATAGTGACTCGGAAAGTCAACGCAACCCATTGGTGTTTTGTGGCAAACTCATGAAGGATGCTTTGGGAAATTAACAATGAATTTGCCCTTTCGGAGTTTCTCTTAACGTTGTAATGTGAGGGGAATGTTTGTTATAATGGAAGAGACTTATGTAAGACTAGAAAAGAAAGAGGTTTGTTGTTATGCTGAAAGGAATTATATTTGACATGGATGGTGTTATCATTGACAGTGAACCAACACATTCAAAAGCTATTGTAAATGCATTAGAAACCCTTGGAATTTCTTTGCCGATGGAATACCCCTATCGTTTTATAGGCTCCACCACAGAATATATGTTAAAAATGATAATAAATGATTTTAGTCTTTCTATCAGCACCAAAGCTTTAAATGACCTGTATGATGAGGCTTTAGAGATACTTATCAAAGAAGAGGGTTATATTCCTGTGCCCTATGTTATAAGCCTGATAAAAAATCTTTACCGGGAAGGGTACTCTCTGGCCATTGCTTCCTCTTCCACTCCTGAAGAGATTGCTGCGGTGACCAATGCATTGGAGATATCCTCATGCTTTATGAAATTAGTAAGCGGTGCTACCGTACAGCATCCAAAGCCTGCGCCGGATGTATTTATCAAAGCCGTGTCAGAGTTGAACTTAACAGCAGACGAGTGCATTATAATCGAAGATTCCAGCAATGGAGTTAAGGCAGCATGTGCTGCAGGAATTCCTGTTATCGGATATATTAACCCCAATTCCGGTAATCAGGATTTAAGCCTGTCTTCTATTCTGATAGAAGGTTTTGATGAAATAGACTCTGATTTTATGAAAAAAACTTACTGCCGCTATCATAATCTGCCCCTTGTTATAGCTGAAACAGAAAGACTTCTGATCAAAGAAATACCCGTAGAGGATGTTCCTTCCCTTATGGATATATATATAAAACCCGAAATAAATAAGTTCCTCCCGGAGCTTTACAAGGTCTCTCTGAATTCCCTGGATACAGTTATACAAAAACATAAAGCTTATATCAAAAATATGTATCAATTTTATGACCTGGGGTTATGGGGCGTATACTTAAAAACCGGTGAACTTATCGGTCAATGTGGCATTGAGCCGCATCAGAGTGAAGGCAGCGCCGATATGGAAATCGGTTACCTCATTGATATTCCATATCAAAAGAAAGGTTATGCTGCAGAAGCGATTGAAGCCGTACTTACTCATGCCGTTCAATCCCTTAACATTTACAGCCTGACTGCTCTGATATCACCTGAGAATACAGCTTCTATTAAATTAGCTGAAATGTCCGGTTTTTCCTATGAAAAAGAAATTACCCGCGGCGGAATTCTCTATCATAAATACCGTATCTACAAATAAAACTTTGCATTTCATTTAACTTCACAAAGATAAATAGGACTGCCACCTGACAGTCCTATTTATCCGAAAATTAAATCGATTCTTAGTTCTCTCTTCTGCTGCTATTTGTTAGTTTTGTTGGTGTCTGTATTGGTCTTATTCTTTAAAGTATTATCTACATCATCAACTGCATTTTTCACACCATTTTTAACGTTATCAGCTGCATTTTTCACATCGTTTCCAATAGTGTTATTTGTAGTACCTGTAGTTCCATTGGTGGTACCATTCATTTTATTATTGGTGGTACCGTTTGTGGTACCATTATTATAAGTTGTACCATTTGTGGTTCCGTTATTATAAGTTGTGCCGTTTGTGGTTCCATTGGTTGTTCCATTGTTATAGGTCTTGCCATTGGTGGTACCGTTTGTGGTTCCGTTGGTAGTTCCATTTGTGATTCCGTTGTCATAAGCTGTTCCGTTGTCATAGGTCGTACCATTTGTACCGGTATCCTTATAATCTGCACCAGTTCTATTTGTATCCGTTGTTGCAGAATTATTTCCATCTTTTGTTGCACATCCGGTAAATGTTAATAATGTCAGACAGCATATTGAGCATAACAGGCATATTGTTTTTTTCATGATCTTCCTCCTATAAATTGATTTAATTTTACCTGTTTAGTATCTCTCTATGCACTTATATTATTCTATTTTCCTTTATCTAAACTCTGGCATATTTCCTCGAAAACGCAAAGGAAGATTATTGCGCTGAAGTCCTTTATTCTCTCTTTCTTTGATGGAAACGGAGTTAAAAAATGCTTTCCATAAATTATCAATGCTCTGTTCTTTCGCTGTCATTTCCTTAATTTTCTCTAAATCCAACATTTCAGCACCAGTATAGAACCATTGCTCTGCTGTCTTGTGTATGATGGCTGTATTCCTGGTTTCATCAAAAATCACAAAGTTCTCCTGACTCAATCTGTCACTAAAATGCGGTGCCAGCAGTCTGATAATATCGTTCTTAGGAGCAATCTTTCCAATTAAGATTCCCTCCTTTAATTCCTGAAAACGTAAAAAACCTTTGAAATGATGAGCTTCATTGGAGACATTCCTGTTTAATTCGAAAATTTTCATAACATCTTTGTTATAAAGACAATCCACCACGCCTCTTCCGATAGAAAAACCAATAATTAAAAAACGATAAATCGCATCTCCTCTTGTAATATCACAAGAACAGGAGGCACCGCAGATAAGCTCATAAGCCTCTACGGATACCTTATCATAGATAGCTTTTATTACTTTCGCAATTTTCTCATCGGAATTTTTGACATAAATATATTCCGTAAATAACTCCATATCTCCAAGATCTTCACCGGAGATAATACATATCTTATTATTCGCATGTCCATTCCTGTCAGTCCATGCATCATACACTGCACTGAATATGCCTTCCAGGCTGTCTTCACAATAATAAACCTTTTTCATATTCATAGAAAACTTCCAATCTGCTTATTGGCCGCAGTAAAATTCATATCATCGAACAAGGATAATTGTTTGTAGGCTGCAGAGGCATCCATGTCAAAGGGCAGCTTTTCTTTCACTCTCAGGAGCATGCTTGTAATATAATTTTCCTCTATCTTGACAGGGTACATCATTCTTCCCCCGCAGGTAATAAAATACAGTGCACGTTTTAGAACAACGCCCATTTTCTTTAAATCTTCAAAAGACAATATGGCGGTTCTTCTGGCTTTTACAATTCTCTGAGCAGATTTCACTCCAATTCCCGGTACCCTGAGTAAGGTATAGTAATCCGCCTTATTAACTTCTACAGGGAATTGCTCCAGATGCCCGATGGCCCAATTACACTTCGGGTCCATCAAAACATTAAAGTTAGGCCTGCTCTCGGATAATAGCTCTGCCGCTTGAAATCCATAAAAACGAAGCAGCCAGTCTGCCTGATACAAACGATGTTCCCTCAGCAGCGGAGGGCCCTGGCTGACGGCCGGAAGAGAACTGTCCTCATTAATGCTGATATAAGCAGAATAAAACACTCTTTTTAAATCAAACTTCTGATATAAGGCTTCCGCCACCGACATAATCTGGTAATCACTCTCCGGTGTTGCTCCTATAATCATCTGGGTACTTTGTCCCGCAGGCACAAAACCCCTGTTGATGCTCGGTGCTTTAATCACGCCAAAGGAAGACTTAATGCTGTCCGCTGCCATAATATCCTGTACATCCTGAATAACAGGAGAATTAGCAGATATATTATGCTTTAAATTATCCGGCAATGCGATTGCAGTTTCCTCTTCCATAAACGGCAGTCTATTAAAGGCAGCTTTTCCTTTATTCTCTATCCTGCCAATCTGAATCTGCTTCATGGGCCTTAGAATATTCTTACGGGTTTTATTGGGGGCAAGCATTCTCAAGCTATCTGCTGTAGGTAACTCTAAGTTGACGCTCATCCTGTCCGCATACCAGCCTGTCATCTCCACCAGCACAGGGTCTGCTCCCGGAACAGCTTTACAATGGATATATCCGTTAAATTGATATACTTCCCGAAGCATTCTCAGGGTTTTACACATTAGCTCCATTGTGTGGTCCGGTGTCTTTAGTACCCCTGAACTTAAAAAAAGTCCTTCTATATAATTCCTGCGGTAAAACTCTATGGTAAGGCTGCAGATTTCTTCCGGTGTAAAGGTAGCTCTCAGCACATCATTGGAAGCTCTGTTAAAGCAGTATTTGCAGTCAAAAATACATTCATTTGTCATTAATATTTTAAGCAGAGAGATACATCTGCCGTCTGCTGAAAAAGTATGACAAATACCGCAGGCTATGGAATTACCGATTCCGTTGCCGCCTCCGCTTCTGTCAACACCGCTGGAGGTACAGGCTACATCATATTTTGCGGCATCCGAAAGCACCTCGAGCTTTTTCTGTACTGTCATATCTTCCTGAATTATTATACTCATGCCAACCTCCTGCAAACATTTGTTTGTATTAGTTTAACACAGTGCATATAAATATTCAAGCCTTTTTCGAACAAATGTTCACATCGTTTATTTACTTTCCATCCTGCTTTTATTGATAACCAGCGACAGGCTGAAATATGCGCCTGCTATCAAAACATTTACTCCCAGCATATATAGAATTTTATAGACGACCGGCCATGAAAACTGAGGAAGACTTCCGATTTCACTGTTTATATTTTTTAGCCAGTAAACCGGCGTAAACTCTGCCGCGTTAATCAGGCTCATCTTATTACTGTAGAACAGGTCACTGTTAAAAAATGCAGTGAATGCAGTATAAAGCAGGATTAAGACTATATTTATTTCATTTTTTAATGCCAGCGCAGATAAGAAATAGCAGATACCTAAAACACAAATAGAGTAGACAAAAAAGTTCAGCATAGAAAATAACATATTCCAGCTTAAAGCTATTTCGGGATTCAGTATAAATATAAGAATAAAGACAATACCATCACCGCAAAGAACAAAAATAAAATTGGATAAAAATAAGCGCAGGCTATTCTTTCCTGCCGATATGGGCGCAATTTCATGTTTTTTACGAATTCCGCTTACTCCGAAAAAACTGCTGATTCTTCCTATTGCAAAAAAACATAAAAATACCATAATATATGCCGCCACTTTAAAAAAATTCTCAACATACAGGCTATTCTGATAGTCTCTGTCATTCTCTTCCAGTGATATACTTACCCTGCTTTTCATGTCGGTATCAAGCTGCTTTGCCAACTCTTTTGCTGTAATATTACTATTGTTGGTAAGGTATTGCTGTGCGGTCTTAAGATATCCTTCAAGCATGTATTTTAAGGGCAGTGCTTCCGTTTTTCCGGTTTCAGACAACCCTATGACGGGTTTGTTCTCCTCCATAAAATCTTTTTGATAATACTGCGGTATATCGAGAATATAATCGTACTGCACGTTTGATAAATAATCCAGATAAGCATCGGAGGAATCGGATATTACCAGCTTGCAATATCTGCTCAGATACTTTATAAGGCTGTTTGTAAGTTCGCTGCCGGAATCCCTGTTTATGATAAGTACTTCTGATTTCATTTCTGCTGTAAACCTGCTTTCCGATTCCTTATACTGAGAATACTTTGCAGATAACATAAGTAATGCCAGCAAAAGAACCGGTATCATTATGGAGTTTTTTAAAAGTTTACTATATATTTTTGTCAACTTTTTAATTCCTTTCTGTTTTCCCTTCTGATGCTTTCCTTATTCTTCCTGGTTTTTATACTTGATAAAAAGCCATACAAGGATTAAGAAGCTATAGAGAAACAACAGCAGTCCATCTTTTAAAAATAAAAAGAAGCCATCCTGTAAGGTTATACAATAAAGCATTTCTGTAATGAGCGAGGGCGGATTAATAAGCTTTATATACGGAAAATTGCTGGTAATAAAATATCTGGATGCCGCCGGTGTAAAAAAGGCAGTCAAAGTCATAACAACCATAATAATATTAAGCATTATATCCTTTACTTTTAAGTTCAGCCTTTTTACGGAACCAATCAGCAGTCCTGTCAATATCCCTCCAAGGGAGCCCAGTGCCGCTGTTGTTAAATACAATTCCCGCCTTAATTGCAAGCTCCTTCCAATGCTGCTTAAGATAATAAATGAAAAAATCATAATACACCCTGTCTGCAGGATATATACACAGGCAAAGTGAATCAACAGGACTTTCCATTTTGGGGCAGGACTAAAGCGAAGTTTTTTACCGATGCCGGAATGCTCCGGTACTAATTCTCTCATCTCTTCAAATCCCCATCTTGCACCCAGAATGCAAAGCAGTGCTGTGATATAAAGAAATGCCAGGATTTTTTTATCCGGCAGAGTTATAGGTTCTGTCATGCTGACAACCAGTTCACTCTGTTTTATTTGAGACGTCTCACCGGACTTGTCAGATAAAGTTCCTCCATCTTTTCTTTGCACTTCACTGTCCAGATATCCTCTGACAATTGACTGCTTGTAACCCATATCGTTGATATATAGTTTAACTTCATTGCCGGTCGTAATATAAGCATCTAATTTCTTCTCTTTTAACAAAGCCTGCATCTTCTCTTTGCTGCCGTAAACCAGGTGAAATTCCTCTCCATAAAGAAAAGAATAAGGAAGTTTTGTATCATCCTCTGCAACTATCCCAAGTTCAATGCGCTGTGCATCTCTTCTGTCAGGCAGTGTGTCAATTATAAAGTTAATCATTCCCATCACTATAAGAGGCAGTATCAGAGAAAATATAATAATCTTCTTCCGTCTGCATAGAAGTTTTATCCTAGCTATAATAATCTCCCAATAATTCATTCTAACCTCTTTCGCCAATGTCAAATCTTTGATTTGATATTCCTGAATCTGTAGTTGAAAATGTCTTTTATTTTTCAACCTAACGGACATTTGGTCGTAAGGCCACTTGGTGCCAGATGTGAAAATTGTCCTTTAATTTTCACACTAACAATCATGCCCTTTCCGACTAATCTTTCAACTCCTTACCGGTTATCTCCAGATAAACATCATCCAATGTAGGCATTTCAGTAATAATTCTGCCAAAGGGAATTTTTTGTTCCTGCAGATAGTCCAACAACAGCATCAGATTATTTCTGCCCTTTTTTGCTTTTACCACCAACATCTGATTATCGTACTCTGCTCCTGAAACATTAGGAAGCTGTCTGATGTCTTGCAGCTGGCTTTCTAAAAGAGAATAGGCTTCAAGTGATATCTTCTCTCCCAGTGAAATCATATTCTTTAGCTCTTCTTTCGTCCCATGGGCAATTACACGGCCTTTTTCCAGCATTGTAATTTCCGTACAAAGCTGCTCAATCTCATCAATATTCTGTGAAAAATAAAGAATAGTAGTACCGCGGTTCTTAAGTTCTATGATGCAGTCCGCTAATTTCTTTCTGCTGTGGGGATCTGTTCCGTCAATGGGTTCATCCAGAATTAAAAGCGTCGGCTTATGCACGATACCACAGGCAAACTGAAGTCTCTTAAGAAGGCCCTGGCTTAATTTTTTCGGATAAAGTCTTACAAAGTCCTCCAGGCCTAAAAATTCTATTGTTTCCCTCGTAAGCTCTTTTACCTTCTGTTTATCGCTTTCGTACAGGCTGCAAAAATACGATATATTTTCATACAGTGTCAGCTCCTCAAAAACAGCTTCTTCCGCCAAAACCACTCCGATTTTTCTTTTTATATCAAAGGAATCCTTCTCCAACTTCTTTTCCCACAAAAGAATAGAGCCTTTATCGTATTTCTTAAGCCCTAAAATGCACTCTAACAGGGTTGTCTTACCGGAGCCTGCCGGTCCCAGTATTCCGTGAATCTGCCCTTCTTTTACTTTTAATTCAAGATAATCCAGTGCGATAATCTTATCATAGCGCTTTACCAGATTCTTTACTTCTATCACCATAAAAACGCCCTACCCTACTAAGTATTTTATACTAAACTGTAACGTCTTTTTTCTCATTATACTGAAAGTATTACCCCTTCGCAATATGAATTGCTTTTTATTACCGATTTTGTTATGATATAGAAAACAAAATTCCCACTAACAGCCATGCCATTTCCAGCGTGGCTTATGTTTGAGCCGAGGATTTAGGGGATGCAACCAGCTATTCGAATTATTCCTTTCAATAATTCAAACTACCCAGGAAGGGAGGAAAATCATTTGCAATTTATAACGGACAAAATGGTCCTTTTTGTTATCTGTCTGGCTTTATATCTCTTTTCCTACCCTGATTCCTATTCTCCCGTCCACATACTGGCCTTTATCATCCTGACCTGTCTGTGTACCTATACGGAGAATCAGCGTATCCGCCTGGCTTTATTTCTACTGGCTCTTGGAATCTGCCAGTATTTCCCTCCCTGTCTTTTGCTTATGCCGTTAATTTATTACGATATTCTATATGAGATATATGAAAACTTTGTATTTTTACTCCTTATACCATTATTAATGAATTTTACGGAATACCATACAATAACTTATATCCTGATATTAATGTTATTTACACTTGCCACTTTTTTAAAGCACAAATCCTTCCAGTACTCTAAAATGATATTGGAATACAACGAACAGCGGGATGCTTCAAAGGAACTTTCCCTCCTACAGGAAGAACGGAATCAAAGTCTCCTGGAAAATCAGGACTATGAAATAAATGTAGCAACTTTAAATGAAAGAAACCGTATCTCAAAAGAAATTCATGATAACATCGGACATATTCTCTCCAGAGCTTTGCTGCAAATAGGTGCCCTACTCATGGTATCCTCCGATGAGACCCAGAAAGAAGGCTTAAAAGACTTAAAATCCTCCCTCTCTCAGGGAATGGACAGTATCCGCTCAAGTATACACAATATGTACGATGAATCCATTGATTTATACACTTCTATTGAAACCCTGACCAAGGATTTCACTTTTTGTCCCGTGAATTTTGAGTATGATATCCGAAGTACGCCTGATATCAAGCTCAAATATGCATTGATTGCCATTACCAAAGAAGCCCTCTCCAATATCATAAAGCATTCAAATGCCTCAAAAGTCCGCATAAGTCTCTTGGAGCATCCGGCTATGTACCAGCTCATTATCTCTGATAATGGACATATCAGTGAAGAGAGATTGATTAAATTAAAGGCCCTGGATAAGAGCCAGAATTATTTTGACGGAATGGGGCTTCAGAATATGATGGACCGTGTAAGAGGATTTCAGGGAATCATGAATATAACTGCCGACAACGGCTTTAAGATTTTTATTAGTATCCCAAAATAAAGAAAAGTTCACAAACATAAATTTATGCCGGCGCAGGAATCTGCGGCGTATTGGCAATATGGAGGTTTTATATGAAAGTCCTTATAGTGGATGATGACAAACTTGTTTGTTCTTCTCTCAAAATTATTCTTTCTTCTGACAAAGAAATCACTGTCTGCGCAAGCGGTAACAACGGGGAAGATGCTATCCGGTTATTTGCAGAACATGAACCGGATATTTTATTAATGGATATCCGTATGGAGCCTATGTCCGGCCTTATTGCAGGTGAGAAAATCCTAGCCCAATATCCTGAAGCAAAAATCCTCTACCTTACCACCTTTTTAGATGACGATTATATTATAAAAGCTTTGAATATCGGTGCAAAAGGTTATATGTTAAAGCAGGACTTTGAAAGCATCCTCCCCGCCCTCAATGCTGTATACAAAGGTCAGAATGTATATGGAAATGAGATAATCACCAAACTGCCCGGCCTTTTGCAGCAGCCCAGCAGCCAGCTGAATACCGCAAGTTTTGGGATAACAGAAAAAGAATTCGAGATTATCTGCAAAATTGCCGACGGTCTTTCCAACAAGGAAATTGCAGAACTTTTATTCTTAAGCGAAGGCACCGTACGAAATTATATCAGCCTGATTCTTGAAAAACTCTCCTTAAGAGACCGGACGCAGATAGCGATTTTCTATTATAAAAATTGCTGATTTTTTATTAACTCTATATACGGTTAATCTTATGAACTTACAATTCACTTGACCTAAAATTAATACATGGAAATATAGCTTGAAGAATACAAATGACTTAAAATCCAATTCCCGCCACAAAAATGTTTTAGAATCCAATCATATAGCAAGAATTAAATTATTAAAAATAAACCCAAAAAGAAGGGCTGTCGCAAAATACAAAAATTCAACAAGATATGGTTCATAGACACTTAGTCAGCACCAATATTTTGTATGAAAAATTCATTTTGCGGCAGCCCCTTCTTTTATTTAACAAAGTTTTAAGCCATTATATAATCCGAAAGCCCTGTTTTCAATACATCTACAGGCAATTTACCCAAAGCAGAAAGAACGAATACGCCTTGGAACCAGCGTATTCGTCTTTCTGCTTTGTGCAAATTGCCGTCCCCTTGAGAAAGACTGACACCCAGACCATTGACTTTATTCTAAAAAAACACCCATGCTATTAAAGCAAACAACCCAAGAATCAGAATAGCTATCGGCATAAAGACCAGTAAAGCTGACAGAGTTAACGCCATCATGTCATGTCTTTCAATCTCCATCCCTTTTTTCTTATGAGCTTTCGGCAGCTTTTTAGGCTCAGCTTCTTTCTCTGGTTCATCCGGTGAAAATGGTGCCACTCCATCCAGGCTTTCCATCTCTTTTTCATTCTTTTCCTTCAGCCAGTCCATAGCTCTTTCATTTTTCTTTTCAAAAAGCACCATTTCACCTTCCTTCCATTGCTAACCTGTTACAGGTTTATCTTATGATGGCATGCTACAAAATGCCCCGGTCTTATTTCTTCAAAATCAGGAACTACCTTTTTGCAGATATCGGTTGCATAACGGCAGCGTGTATGGAATTTACATCCTGAGGGTGGTTTAATCGGGCTTGGTATATCTCCTTCAAGGATAATTGCCTCTTTCTTATTATCCACATCCGTTGTAGGAATTGCGGATAACAACGCTTCCGTATAAGGATGAGTCGGATGAGCGAAAAGTTCTTCTGTGGTAGCTAATTCCACAATATTTCCGAGGTACATAACACCCACACGGTCACTGATGTATTTAATAACACTTAAATCATGAGAAATAAAGAGATAAGTTAAATTCTCCTGCTCTTTCAGGTCCAATAAGAGATTAATAATCTGGGACTGGATGGATACGTCAAGGGCGGATACCGCCTCGTCACAAACTACAAACTTTGGTTTCAGTGCCAGAGAACGGGCTATTCCGATACGCTGACGCTGACCGCCTGAGAACTGATGAGGGTAACGGTGGATAAAGTAGGGCGCCAGACCGCACTTTTCCATAACTTCCATTACGTAATTCTGCAGCTTCTCATCGTTTTTATCAAAATATTTATGAGCTAAAAGGCCTTCTGAAATAATCTGGCCTACTGTCATTCTTGGATTCAGAGATGAGTATGGATCCTGGAAGATCAGCTGCAGATCCTTGCGAAGCTTACGGCTCTCTTCTTCTGTTAATTTTGCAAGATTAATTCCTTTATCTCTGTATACCTCATATTTAGTGAAGTCAGGATTACTCTCATACTTTTGCATCAGCTTATAGATTTCCATACGGATTTCTTCCAGCTCTTTTTCTTTCACTTTAATGATTTCTTCCTGCTTTTCTATCTGTGCCAGTGCATTGCTTGTTGCCGCATCAATCTGTTCCGCTGTCTTTCCTTTTTCTTTCTGGAAAGAACGGGTTCCTTCATAAGCGACGCGGGCATCATTGAGCTTTTCTTTTAATTTACGGCATTCAACTCCGGCTTTGTATTCTTTCACAAGAATATCTGATATGGGAGCCAGGTCATCTGCTACGAAGAAGCCTCCGATTAGCTGAACTATATCTAAAAAGCTGTCTCTGGCAAGCTTTTCAGCTTCTAATAAATGTGTACGCAGGGAATATTTTTCATCACCGTCGGGCAATGCATCATATTGCTTTCTTACACTTACTTCTTTTTCTTTTAAGTTATAATATTCTTTCTTTCTGTCTACTAAAGACTTTAAGATATCCAATACATAGTCGGGAGCGATTTCATCCACATCCCTGCCATAGTACATTGTCCTTCCGTCAGTCTGTGTATACAACTGAAGTAATGTACGTCCGAGAGTTGATTTTCCGCAGCCGCTCTCTCCAACCAGACCAAGGGTTTCTCCTTCGTAGATATCAAGTGTCACATCATCATTAGCTCTTACAAAAAGTTTTTCCTTCTGGATAAAACTTTTCTTTATGGGAAAGTATTGCTTTAAATTCTGAACACGTATGAGTACTTTTTTGTCCTTATTTTCCATTTGCCCTCACTCCTTTCTCCGGATAAAAACAACGAATAGGATGACCTTTTTCAACCTCAACCAAAGAAGGCTCTTCATTACGGCATTTATCCGTTGCGTATTTACATCTGGGGGCAAATTTACAGCCCTTTGGAAGATCCAAAGGATGAGGTACAGCTCCCGGAATAGCCTCTAAGCGAACACCGGTAGGTGTATCCAGTCTTGGAATAGAGTACATTAAGCCCTCGGTATAAGGATGGGAATAGTTATTGTCTTTTCCGAAGATAACTCCCACCGGAGCCATCTCAACCACCTGACCGCAGTACATAACAGCCACATCATCTGCCATTTCATTGATAACTCCAAGGTCATGTGTAATGAAAAGGATAGAGGTTCCGTTTTCTTTCTTTAAGGCATTCATAAGCTTTAAAATCTGTGCCTGAATAGTTACATCCAGGGCAGTTGTAGGCTCATCGGCAATCAGAAGTTTAGGCTTGCAGGCAAGTGCCATAGCAATCATAACACGCTGTCTCATACCGCCGGATAACTGGTGAGGATATTGCTTTGCCACAGCTTCCGGATTCGGTATATTAACCTGTCTTAACATATCAACAACTTTCTTAGCTGCCAGACTCTTCTTCATTCCCTGATGAACAATAAAAGGCTCGGAAACCTGTTTTTCCACGGTAAATACCGGATTCAAGGAGGTCATGGGTTCCTGAAAGATAACAGAGATATCATTTCCTCTTATTTTACTCATATCCTTAACGGAAACATCCGCAAGATCTCTTCCGTCAAATATAACTTCACCGCTGTCAATATAACCATTACCGTCTAACAGCTTTATAATACTCATGGCAGATACGCTCTTACCGCTGCCGCTCTCGCCAACAACGCCGAGAGTCTTACCAGCTTCTACTTTGTAAGAAACACCATTAACTGCCTTTATTATTCCTTTTTTCGTAGTAAAAAATGTGTGTAGGTCTCTTAATTCCAGTAATGCCATTGTATTTCCTCCTAACGTTCCTGAGATTTTGGATCGATTGCATCACGCAGTCCATCACCGGTCAGATTGATGCAGATTACACAGATACCAAGAACGATGGATGTAAATACCCATCTCCACCAGTAATTCTGTATAACAATACTGTTATTGCTGCCATAAAGCATGTTGCCCCATGTAGGCTGGGGAGCCGGAACACCAAAGCCCAAATAGGAAAGAGTTGCTTCTGTAAGCATACAGGTTGCAAAATCCAAGGTAGCTGTTACGATAATAACTGAAATAACATTTGGCAATATATGCTTAAATACAATGGAAAACCGCTTTACACCAACAGCTTTTGCTGCTGTTACGAATTCCTTCTCTCTTTCCGAAAGCACCTGAGCACGTACCAGACGGGAAAGACTTGGCCACTGAAGTAAACCTAATATTATCATCATCAGGTAAATTCTCTGACCGGAGGTCAGTGTATTTCCTAATAAGGCAGAAAGAATCATGGCAAAAGGAAGGAACGGAAGTCCGGAAATAATCTCAACTATACGCTGCAGCAGAATATCTATCTTACCGCCGAAGAAACCGGAAACACCGCCTATAATAACTCCTATAATAGTGGATATAATAACAGCTATGGCACCGATAGTCATAGACATTTTACCGCCGTTAATCAAACGGTTGAATATATCTCTTCCTAAATCATCGGTTCCCATCAGATAGCCCTTTAGTCCCCAGGTCAATACCTTACCGCTGTCTGTTACAGCATAGTTCTGATAAAAGCCGGTATAAATTTTCGTTACTTTAGCATTCTTTACGGAAGCCGGAACGGAAGACTGCTTAAAATTATTGAATCCCCAGGCTACCGTCTTGCCATCTTCCATTAAGCCTGTATAATGATATCTTCCTCCCTGGATTGCAACCACCTTACCATTAAAATCAGGCAGATCTCCTTCACCACGGTCAGAAAGATTTCCCCATACGAATACTTTTCCTTCACTGTTGACCGCAGCCATTGTGGAAGCTGTGGCAGCTATATCTACAACCGTTCCCATATTCTCCGGCATCTTTGAATAAATACCGGCCTGCTTGCCAAGGTATACTGCTTTACCATCTTTTGTAAGACCCAGCACAGCATCAGAAGTAGTCACAACTTTTGCAATCTGTCCCTGATACGCATGGCCTCCCATATAATCGTTGTTTGCTTCATTACCGAAGAAATAAGTATGTCCATCAGCAGTAAGGATAACAGAACATTGATATCCTGCGATAACATCCACAATGTCCGTAAGCTGATTTACCTTATCAGGGATATCGCACTGCTTTTGTCTGTCGCTTCCCCAGGCAAAGACCTTTCCGTCCTCATTTAATGCCAGAATGTGGTCATAACCTGCTGAAATCTTTACTATTTTACCCATACCAGAAGGTACATATTTTACATTTACAACGCTTGTTATCCTAGTTTTTCCCCACATATACAACTGTCCGCTGTCAGAAACAGCAACCGAAAAGGTCGGACCGACAGAAATTTCAGCCACCTTTCCCTGTAGAGAAGAGGGAATACTCAATAAACCAGATCCCGGAGCCACATTTTGCTGGCTGGTTTCCGTATAAGCTAAATCTAATTTCACAAAAAAAGGTCCGATTATAACTGTAGCAAATATTAAAAAGAATACAATCAATCCAATCATGGAAAGTTTATTGCTTAAAAAATTCTTAATAATGGTCTTAACCGGACCCTGCATCTGCTCTTCTTCCAGAACAGATAATTTCTTTTTTCCTGCGCCAAAGGCTTTAATTAAAAGAAGGCGGAAAAAGCTTCTTCTCTTTTTAGAAGTATTTTTATTGTCCATTTTCTATCCTCCTTCTAACGGTTAACCCTGACACGGGGATCAACAAAACCATAGCTCAAATCTATAATTAAATTACCAATTAATGCGACAACCATATAAAACATCTGTACCGCAAGTGCAACGTTATAATCCTGATTCATTAAGGCGTCCATGTAGAACTTACCCATACCGTTTAAATTAAACATCTGCTCAATAACAAGGGAACCGGAAAAAATGCTGATGAACCATCCAATAATCAAAGTGATAACCGGAAGAAGTGCATTTCTCCAGGCATGGGAGTAGATAACCACCTTTTCCTTTAAACCTTTTGCTCTGGCTGTACGGATATAATCCATTCGAAGTGCTTCAATCATAGCCGCACGGACATATCTGGTCATACCACCCAGAGACCCGATGGTCATAACAATCAATGGCAATGCCAGGTAATGCATTTTATCCACGAAAGCAACTAAACCGGTCCCATGGAAATTCGGCGAATGCATACCGCTGACAGGGAACCATCGCAAGTTGACCGCAAAGAAAAATATACTTATAAGAGTTATAATAAATATTGGTAAGCTATACCCGACAATGGTTAAGACTTGTACCACATTATCCATTATGGAATTACGCTTGACTGCACAGATAATACCAAGTGGTATTGATATGCCAAGTGCTAAAATAGTAGCAAAAATATTAATGAAAATGGTATTGCCCATAGGTGCCTTAATCAAATCTATAACAGGCTTCTTATGTCTTACAGACATACCGAAATCCCCATGCAATATACCGCCAATCCATTTACTATATTTAACGATAATCGGATCATCAAGACCCATCTGCTGTCTTAATTGTTTGTATCTCATCTGATACTGTTCCGCTGTCAAAGTGGTCTTAACAGGTTCCAACTGGGCTCTGGCCGGATCTCCGGGTATCAGATTATATAAAAAGAACATAACGAGAGACATGATCAAAAAAACAAACACCATGTAAAGCACTCTCTTACCAATATACTTTAACATCCTTATTCCTCCTGCAAAATTATCTAACTTATCCTTTACCGAACTATCCTATAATGAATGAATAGGCTTCTTCACTGAGTTTAGCATATTCCATCTTTCTCTAAGCACAGTGAAGAATCCTATTCTTATCTATAGACTTTACTTTACTTGTTTAAATCAGTAAACAAGTTTTAATCATGAGAAATAGGGTATGTATCATACCCTATTTCGTCAATCATATTTGATTCGTACTTCTGAATTATTCTGTTACATTTGCGTAAAGAAGTGCATAATGCATATCCCAAATACCATTAGGGTTGTAATTCTGTAACTTAGCGTTATAGAAATCATGGTACTGGTTAGAATATAAAGGCAGATCAGGAAGTAACTGGTTCCATCTGATTATAAAGTCTTCAAACTTGCTTTCAAATGTAGTCTTGTCGGCAGGATCTACTAATACCATATCCTGTGCAAGTTTTGCAAGCTGATCATCTACGATAAAGTTGGTGTTAGCGCCGTTCTTTAACTGTTCAGGATCTGTTGTATAGGTTGAAGCCTGATCATAAACAGGAGTAAAGCCGGTTCCTAAGTTAAACATATTGTAGGTAGGTACTGCATATTTCTTATCGGTAGAACCATCTCTATATATATAATTTAATAATTCAGTAAATGTCATAACTGTCTGGTTAATCTTCATACCGGCAGCAGCAACATCAGGATTGTTCTGTAATTTCGTAACAAGTAATTCTGATACAGGATTCTGCTCGGAAGATGCCCATTCAAGTACAAGAGGCATATAAGTGCCGTCATCTAACTTCTTATAACGGATACCGGAGGAATAAGCTTTTCCGTCTTTGTCATATACCCAGCCGCCATCTTCTAATAACTTAATAGCATCATCAAGGCTGTAAGAATAAGAATCTAACTTGCTTTCAAGATCATCCTTTGTATCCTGATACATCCACATAGCAGGTCCGTAAGGTCCGTTTACAACAGAACCGAAACCGCCTGTGAAAGCTTTCGCAAAATCATTACGGTCTAAAAGGTGTGCAACAGCCTGACGAACTTCAACAAACTGTGTAGGTCCGAAATCACATACAAACTGTAATTTACCATATCCGTTACGGTCATATGCTGAGTAGCTGAATCCGCCTTTATCAACTAAGTCAAGTCCGGCATTGATTTCATCACCACTAGCCATACCATTTAACAAATCTACAGAACCAGTTTTTAATTCATCCATAGATGTTTCAGAGGTAACTTTCTTGTAAATAATTGTTTTGATATGAGCTGTCTGTTTCTGATAGTCTCCTAAGTAGTTAGGGTTAACTTCAAGAACAGCTTCTTTTGTGGAGGAGTCATACTTTGTTGCATTGTAAGGTCCGCAGGTAATTGCAGGAACTTTTGTTCTTGCTGCATTGATTTTTGCTTCATAATTCTCTTTTGTAAAGTTATCGGAAAGATAAGCACCATTTCCGTCATCGTTTACTGTTACAGTATCATCTGTAAAGAATGATAATTTAACAGGCTGAAGGCTTGCCATAGATAACTCATAATAATAAGGAAGGTTAGCTTTATCAATTGTTACAGAGAAAGAATCATCGCCAAGTAATCTGACACCAGTAAATTCCTTGGTCTTTCCAGTTGAATAGTCCTGGAAACCTTTCCAATACTTTCCGATAACTGTATTGTCAGCGCCCATATCGGTAATAACTTTAGAGGACCATAAAAGTGCTGTTGCAACATAATCCTTTGCAGTAATAGGTGTACCGTCATTCCAAACAAGGTTGCTGTTAATTGTCCATGTATAAGTCTTAGAACCGTCATCATTATCTGTTGTCTTCTCATCTTTTACTACTGTGGTATCCACAAGAAATTCACCTGCCGGAGTCATACCAACGGTAGAGTAAGCGTTTGTCAAATTGAAGATATCATAGTCAGCAGCACCGTTCTGGAAATAAGGCATAAATTCACCGCTGATATCTGTTGTGCTTCCGATAATAAGCTGTCCGCTAGGCTCGGTGGATGTTTCTGTGGGGGTTGGGGTTGCTTCATTTGTACTATCAGCAGGCGTTGTAGTAGGCTCTGTTGATATTCCCGTGTCATTCTTTCCTTTGCATCCTGCAAGAGAGAATACCATGACTACGGTCAGCAATAATGCTAACACTCTTTTTTGCATAATTTTTCCTCCTTAAAATTTCTTGATACTACCCTATAATTATTTACTTTACGATGACTATTATGTATTTTAACTCTTTAACATTTTAAAGCGCTAAACTCAAAAAACATTATACAAAAAAAGCCTTTCTTCACCCGTTATGAGTTATTCAGAAAAGCAGCATCGCAAATCATTTTTATAGGACTATATCACTACGACTTTAAGCCGTCATCACATGTTGTATTATATAATACAATTGCATCAATGTCAATGAATCTTTGCCACCCCTGTATTTATCTATATTTATACAAAAATCATATTGTACTTTAATGATTTACCAGCATTTTTTGTGTAGAAAAATACAATTAAAGTGATTACTTATCGATTTATGAGATATTGATCATTTTATTTCGTCATTTTCTGCCAATAAAAGCCTCTCAGCCAGCAAAGATTGTTAAAATAATATAATATTTCTATAAAATTTAATCTAATTTTTTTACAGATTTATGAAATTATCATTTCATAATCTTTTCATGTTATACTATTTAGATAACTTTTTAATAGCATTTATGGGCATTCTTCTAAATTTTAACTTATGGACAAGGCCAAATAATAATCAGTTATCCTTATCCATAATTCTTCTGATGTTTTTTAGAGCCTCAGTCATTGAGCTTGCGTTAATAATCTCTTCCAGTTCAGACATCTTCTCCAAGGAGGCCTCATCTTTCAAAAATAAGTAGTGGATTACCTTAGGAATTTCATTTTTCAGCTCTATGAATGCTTTTTTATCTTTTATATACCGGAACCATAGGAAAGAAGTCCATGCTATCCCAACTAATGTTATTAATATTACAATAATTGACTTTTTAGCATCCCTTAATATTGAAGTGTCTATTAAAAGGTTTAATAGCGGCCCAGTACATATTAATGTGGTCCAAATAGGCAGGGCCAGTTTTGGTCTATAGGTTCTCAAAATCGTCTTGCTTAACTGTTCTTCCTCTTTTATATCTGACATTTATATTCTCCTTATAAAGCATCTATTGTATCTGTGTATATGCTTTATAAGTGTTCTCCAAACTAGTTATTAATATCAGTTTGGCTTTTTACATATTTAAATAATAATGCAAAAAGCACGTCCTATTTTTCAGACGTGCCTCTGGTAGGAGTTCATAATTATATCCTCTTCTCAAATGAAGAAGATGTTGTTACATTGTAAATAAACATTCTTATAGGAAGTACCGAAGATGAGATAATATTTAAGAATGTATACTAGCGCAACATTAATTGGACTACCCTCATTGCTCTCTATATTACATTATATTCCATATTTTGTCAAGTCTTACTTGAGTAAAAATTATCTTTTGGCTCATTTAAAAACCCGCTCCCCCACCTCGGTTTGAACTAAAAAACTACCAACTGAATGTTGAAAGTTGGTAGTGAACTATTAAGTCTATCTATTTACTATTCTCTTTATGTACTCTATCTCATTGTCATCTCTGGAGACCTCAATGTACCCAAATTTCTCATATAAGTATTGATTGACTTTACTGAATACCCAACATGCTCTTAAAACCCAAATGTCCTGAGTGTAATCGGAGTATAGGTGCATCAATGCATTTTAAATAATAATCTCCAACTCGACCTGCATTGACAATATAATATGCTTAATAAGGCAGCCGGCGGGGCGTTGCCTTCCGTCCTGAGTCTTGCAGGAAGGGGGCTGATGCCAATGTATATTACATACAGTGACTTATTCACCTTTGTAATTATGCTCGTAGCTATAATAACTCTTGTCAGAAATGACAGACATAAAAAATAGCGCCCCTGCTCTGGTAAAGTAAGGCGCTATTTTTTAACTTATTTTCACCAGGACGGATAGGTGCATCTATCCTCCGGCTGTCTTGCTAAGTATATTATAAACCACCCAATAGGTGGTAGTCAAGGATGAAAAAGCAACCACTGCATTAGATGATATATATTTAAAAAGGGTTAAAACTATTGGAACGCATTATCATGATGCGTTCTTTTTTGTGGAAACAAACCCCAGATTCCCCCCAAGACAAAAGAAAAGCACCCTTACGGATGCCTAAACTTCATTAACCAATCTCTACAGCCATTGATTTTACTACATTTCTTGACAAGCTGGAAAAGGGATTCGAACCCTCGACTTCCTCATTACGAGTGAGGTACTCTACCGACTGAGTTATTCCAGCACATAAAAAATCGAGGTGACGGGATTCGAACCCACGGCCTCTGCGTCCCGAACGCAGCGCTCTACCAATCTGAGCCACACCTCGTTTTACATGAATTAATAATTAATCTTGCCAAACTATTATGCTACTTTAAAGGTTAAAAGTCAAGAAAAAAATAACTTATTTACAAATATATTATTATAATTATATGTATTACTTGGTGAAAATGGAATATATATTTAACTAGAAACTTACTTTTGAGGTCTCCTATGATAATTCACGTGGTACAACCGAGCGATACTCTGTTTTCCATTGCCGAAACCTATAAAATATCTCCGGAAACCCTCATCAGGGACAATGGAATTGTAAATTATAACAACCTAGTAGTCGGACAGACTATTGTTATCGTCTACCCACAAGAAGTCTATACAGTTGCCCCTGGAGACTCCTTGTACAGTATAGCTTCATCCCATGGGGTGTCTCCCCTTACTTTACTAAGATACAACCCACATTTGTCAGACAGGGAAAATCTATATCCCGGCGAACAAATTGTAATTAAATACGATAATAATGGAGGGCGCCTGAAGGTCAACGGCTATGCTTACCCTTTTATTGATCTTGACATCCTAAAAATGACCTTACCTTATTTAAGCTTTCTTACAATATTTGAATACAGGCTCGCATTAGAGGGTACGATTACAGGTATTGACGATGCCGCTCTTGTCAATATGGCTAAGACTTACGGCGTCGCACCAATTATGGTTTTAAGTGCTTATAATACTGACGTATCCGATGGCTCCTATTCCTATTTCACACAAACCAACTCAGAGGAAACCAACCAAAAAACCTTTACCGCTATTATCGAGACGTTGGTTGAAAAGGGGTATCTTGGTGTTAATATTTATGTGCAGAAAGTAACGGAGGAAACCCTTGAAGTTCTTACAAATAATTTGAAAGCACTATCCGCGTTATTAAAGGAGATTGGATTTACCATAATGCTTACACTTACTCCTGAAACCTTCGACCTCCCCGAGGGTGTTACTTATCTTAATGTAAATTACAGTGCTCTTGCTGAGACCGTAGATTATATACTGCTTCTTTCTTACAATTGGGGGTATACATATGGTCCGCCTGCTGCCGTAACCCCGGTCAATATTGTCAGAAGAAATTTAACTTATGCTATCAGCCAGATTCCTTCCCATAAAATATTTTTAGGCATTCCCATTATCGGTTATGATTGGAATCTGACAGAGAGAAATGGTCAATATGTTGCTAATGCCCTGACTTCTGACGCTGCTGTCCAATTGGCTTCTGATGTTGGTGCAGTCATTCAATTTGACTATGATGCTATGGCACCTTTCTTTACCTATACCAGCAGAGATAACAATACTGAGGTGAATCATATTGTCTGGTTTAAGGATGCCAGAAGCATCAGCGTTCTTTACGGCCTGATACAGGAATTTAACCTCTCCGGGGCCGCTGTCTGGAACATTATGCATTTCTTTAAGCAAATGTGGTTTATTGTGAGCACACAATATGAAATTATCGGTCCCTTTGATAATATTTGATTCTACGCCTATTTAGTGACTCGAGCACCAGGGAACGAACACTGAGAGCATTTTGTTTTCCTGTAATACACTGATTAAAAGACATGTTTCCGCTATGTTTATGAAAAACCTTTTATAGGTTTGACAAATGCAGACTTACGCGTGTCTTAAATTTTGTGTATAAGGTAAAATAAAGTGCTCCTTCTATTCAAAATCCGGATTCAATAACAACTTGCTAAGATTCTTTTATTCTTTTACAAATTTGCCTTTCCTTCTCCCATAAAGCAAATACCGATTGCTCCGGGGCCGGAATGCGCTCCGATACTGGGACTAATCACATTTACAATAACCGATGCCCCTTCCACTTCTTCCTTTATCAGCTTTACGACACGTTCTGCATCCTCTATTGCATCTCCATGAACGACGCATATAGTGCCGGGATTGTTTATATGTGCTCCCATTTGCTTAACCATATTGGAAACAACGGTAGACAGGGATTTTTTACGTCCTCTGACCGTACCTGCGGGAATTAACTTTCCTTCATCATTTATAATCAATATTGGTTTGATGTTAATCATACTTCCGACAATAGCTGTCATTTTTGAGACTCTTCCGCCCCGCTGCAAGTGAAATAAATCATCAACGGTAAACTGGACGCAGAAGTTCTTTTGATGTTCTGTCAGCCATTCTTCAATTTCTTTTATGCTTTTACCTGCTTCTTTTAACTCTACCGCTTTCATAACCATCAGCCCTTGGCCCAAAGAAGCATTCAGAGAGTCAAATACAATAATCTGAGCCTCCGTAAATTCCTCACATAATTCCCTTGCACCAGCTGCCACATTACTATAACCTCCGCTTAAAGCAGAGGAAAAACTGATATGTAAAACATCCTTTCCTTCTTGTATATATCCAAGAAAAGTGGAATGTATTACCGCCGGATTACTAGCCATGGTGCTCGGTAACTTTCCGGCTCGCATGCTGTCATAAAATTCTTTCGGTGTCAGGTTAATCTCATCTCCATAAACTTCATTGTTCAATTCATAGTAATGAGGGATAATCCCCACACCTTTTTCCTCCACGTATTCGGGCAGTAAATCGCAGTTTGAATCAGTTGTTATCACAAAATCTCTCATCTTAACCCCTTTCAATCCGTAGTTGAAAAAACTGTCTTTTGTTTTTTCAACCTAACCTCCATGCTGTGTGAATTATCTTTTTCAATAATTCCACAAACTTCTAATTTTCTTTTCAGATTAATTCATTTCGTGTATAGCTAGCCTTCAATTTGTTATTGCTGAATACGCAGACACAATTTTGTGTGTGAATTATGTTTCTCAATAATCCGCATTAGCACATTTTTATGTTTTATGTAAACTTGTTCTTCTATTATACCTGATAACTTATATGTTTGTATAGCTTTTACATCCGACATTTTACTATTATTATTTAATGTAGTATTTTCCAAATTAATGTTATCAGACTTTATCTCCTTTATCTATACACAGAATATTTGAAAATCTTGCATTTTGACAAATTATTTTAAAACCTTCACACCATTCGCCAATTTTTCATATAATACAATATAACAAAATCGGAGGAAACTATGGGAGAATTACTTAAAATAAACAACGTAGGCTATACCTACCATAGTTTAGACGGAGAAACTTCGGCACTGACAGATATCTCTTTTCATGTAAACGACTGTGAGTTTCTTGCAATTGTTGGACCAAGCGGCTGTGGTAAGTCAACCTTACTCTCATTGATAGCAGGACTGATAACTCCTGATACCGGTGAAATTTTAATAGATGGAAAAAGCTTAAAGTCATCCGGTAAAAATATTGGGTATATGCTTCAAAAAGATCACTTGCTGGAATGGAGGTCAACTCAGAAAAACCTTACTCTTGGCCTTGAAATACAGCACAAGCTCACGGATAACAGTTATGTATGCATCAATGAAATGCTCTCAACTTATGGTCTTATTACTTTTCGTGATTCCAAACCCTCTTCTCTGTCCGGCGGTATGAGGCAACGGGCGGCTCTTATTAGAACACTTCTGTTGGAACCTGATATTCTTCTCCTGGATGAACCCTTTTCTGCTCTGGATTATCAAACCCGTATTGAAGTTTCTGATGATATATGGGGGATAATACGCAAAGAACACAAGACAGCTATTTTAATTACCCACGACATATCAGATGCTATGACAACTAAAATACTGCTTCTTTTTTCGTCAGGATTCACCTTTTTTCTACTTCCTTCATATATTAGTAAAAAAGCAAAGGAGTGATTTCTATATGCCCGACGATAAGAAAGACAAAGATGTTGAGCAGGCAGGTTGTTCAAACTGTGGCGGCTGGCCGAATTTTTGGGGACCCGGACCTGGACCCGGACCTTGGGGGCCCGGACCTTGGGGCCCTGGACCCGGACGCGGACCTTGGGGACCCGAACCTGGACCTTGGGGCCCTGGCCCGTGGGGACCAAGACCTCCCAGAAGACCCGGACCTTGGGGACCCGGTCGCTGGTGACACCAGGAACTATGGCATTGCTCGGCGAGGGCAATATCAATACTTTCAATAACTCACATTAACCCCTTTCGTGAATATCAAATCTTCGATTTGATATTCCTGAATCCGTAATTGAAAAAACTGTCTTTTTATTTTTTCAACCTAGGCTGCCTCATAGGTTTTTAATATAAAATCTGTGAGACGGCTGTTTTTATCTCCGTCCCTGATATTACTTATGGATACTATGCTTGTTTACCGGCTTCCCCTCTTAAACTTTATTATCTTCCAACATTTTTATAATTTTCTCATATTCCATCGGTCTTTCTTCCTCCGGCTTACTTAATATCCACCGATGCAGAAGCTCTGCTATAAGTTGATTTCCTATCTTTTCGGCAAGTGCTCTGCCATCTTCCGGATTCTTAATGATAATCTTCATATGGTTTATTTCCAGCCTGACTTTATATCACAAACTATTCTCAGGACATCTGATTTATGTAAGAATCGTCATGTTCTTCCACTTCTTACAGTATATTGAAGCAGGAGGTGTATCAGATGAATATCGCCATCTACAGCCGAAAGTCCAAGTTCAGCGAAACGGGAGAATCTGTTGAAAACCAAATCCAATACTGTAAGTCCTATGCTGCCGTACATCTTGGCGCTGTCCTGGAGAAGACCTTCTGCATTTATGAAGATGAAGGCTTTTCCGCTGCTACTTCCATGCGACCGCAGTTTCAAAAACTATTATCCGATATCAGAGATGGGAAAATACAACTTCTCATGTGTTACCGGCTGGATCGAATCACCCGAAAAGTATCTGACTTCTCAAAAACCTTGGAACTCCTTGAAAAAATGAATGTCGGGTTCATCTCTGCTACAGAGAATTTTGACACTTCCACTCCTATGGGAAAGGCAATGATATATATAGCCTCTGTATTTGCTCAACTGGAAAGGGAAACCATTGCAGAACGCGTCCGCGATAATATGCTTGCCCTTTCAAAGACCGGAAGATGGTTGGGAGGTCTTACTCCCATGGGATACTCTTCAAAGGAGGTTATTTATCTCGACTCTGAGTTCCGGGAGAGAAAACTGTATCAGCTCGTCCCGAAGGAAGATGAATTACATACAGTATCCTTACTTTTCCTGAAATACAAAGAACTAGGCAGTCTCTCAGCCGTTGAGAGCTATTGCCTGCTCCATGGAGTAAAAAGCCAGAAGAATTGTTCCTTCAGCAAAAGCAGCATTGCCAAAATCCTTGAAAATCCCACTTATTGTATCGGTGATTCTAAAGCTTATGGCTATTTTTCATCCCTTGGCTGCTGTATCACTTCCCCCGTTTCAGAATTCAATTCTGACAGAGGAATACTCTGCTACAACCGCACCAACCAGCAGGCAAAGAACTGCCGTAAAAAACGTCCTCCTTCTGAATGGATTATTGCACTTGGCAAACACCAGGGGATTGTATCCGGTGAGCTTTTTGCAGAAATCCAGGGAAAGCTGAAACAAAACAGGGAAAAAGCCGCCCCCAGAAAGGACAGCTCCGCCTTTTCTCTGGTCTCCGGCAAAATACAATGTTTAAACTGCGGTTCCAAAATGCGTATAAAGAATATACGAAAAGAAAATAAGGTTATCCGTTTTAGTTACGCCTGTGAAAGGAAAATGCTGACCAAAGGCGCCCACTGCAGCATTCCCAACATTAACGGAGCTGAACTTGATAAGGCTCTGATGTCGACTCTATGGGAATACCTGCAGCCCTGTCTTAATTACGGGAAAATAGCAAGTCTTCTAAAATCCAAAAATAAAATACTATCTAAGACAGCTCCGGGCAATGCAGTACAAAAAAACCTGGAGAAAGAAAAAGCTTCTTATCAAAATGAGATAGACAATCTTATAAGCCAGCTATCCAGGAATTCTTCTCCTTTATTAGAGAAATATCTGCTCCCGAAGCTTGAAGAATTGGACCATAAGATAAATGATGTAAGTAATCGCCTGGCATCTCTTTCAAAGCCTTTGGAAAACGGTACTCCGTATGTACAAATTTCCAGCCTTCTCGGCAATAGCCCAAAGGATTTGGCCCATATCCTTAAGAATGCAGACATCGACAACCAGAAGACCTTGGTAAATGCTATGATTGCCTCCATAGAATGGGATGGAAACACTGCATTTATAAGCTTTCCCGCTCCAGAAGCAGCATTTTAGTATTCATAGGTGAAGCTGTCTCTATGGCTGACCGTATTATAGTTCTAAGCAGCCGACCGGGCACTATCAAATGCGAGATAGATGTGAATCTGTCCCTGGATGAACGTACCCCTTTCAAAGCCAGAAGTGCTCCGGAATTCAAGGATTATTTTAATCTGATCTGGAAGGAGTTAAGCCATGGCAAAGTCAACAGTTAAAACCAATTACTCTCCTGCCCACCAGGTTTTTCTAAAAAAATACTATAGAAAGAAACGCTTTATTAGGATTATGCAGCTTGTCATTATCATAAGCTTTCTGGCTTTATGGGAAATTACTACCCGGATTGGGTTGGTAGATTCCTTCATATTCAGCAGTCCCTCCAGGGTGGCAGGGACTTTTCTTGATATGGCAGCCGACGGTACCATCTTTTATCATACCGGTATCACCTTGCTTGAGACTTTTGTCAGCTTTGCTATCGTAAATATCTTTGGCATTGCCATGGCTGTACTTCTTTGGTGGAATGAAAAACTTGCCAAAGTCCTGGAACCCTATCTGGTAGTATTGAACAGCCTTCCAAAATCTGCGCTGGCTCCGGTATTTATTGTATGGCTTGGAAATAATGTCAAAACCATCATCGTCGCCGCCGTATCCGTGGCTGTATTTAGCACCGTAATTACCCTCCACACTAACTTCAGTAATACCGAAGAGGATAAAAAGAAGCTTATTATGACCCTCGGCGGAAGCAAAAAGGATATTCTTCTTAAAGTTGTAATTCCCGGCAATATCCCTCAGATTATCAGTATCATGAAGGTCAATATCGGCTTATCCCTAGTCGGAGTCATCATCGGAGAATTCCTTGCGGCAAAGGCCGGTCTGGGTTATCTGATTATCTATGGCAGCCAGGTATTTAAGCTTGACTATGTCATTATGTCAATCGTTATCCTTTGCGTTCTGGCTACTTTTTTATATCAACTGCTTAGTTACTTTGAGAAGAAATATAAAAGCTAAATGACAAATTTTTATGTTTGACAATCTTCATCCCTGCTGTTATAATGAACGCAATTGAATATACATCTTCAGGGCAGGGTGCAATTCCCTACCGGTGGTATAGCCCACAAACCGCAAGGTACGATTCGGTGAAACTCCGAAGCCGACAGTATAGTCTGGATGGAAGAAGATTTTATAAAAGCTGCTATTTGCTTTCTTTTGTATAATGCTCTGAAATGATTTTTTCATTTCAGAGTTTTTTTATTTATAAAAGAAATACTTTGGAGCTAATGCCTTGAATATATATGTTCAAGGCATTTTTTATTATCGGAGGTATCCTATGTCTGATGAAGAATATATGAATTACGCTCTTTCACTGGCAGAAAGAGGCATGGGTTATGTAAATCCCAATCCTTATGTAGGTGCCGTTATCGTCAAAGACGGAAGAATTATCGGGCAGGGCTGGCATGAAAAATATGGCGGCTGGCACGCCGAGAGAAACGCACTTGCCAATTGTCTTGAGAACCCCGAAGGTGCAACCTTGTATGTTACCCTGGAACCATGCTGTCATCAGGGAAAGACACCGCCCTGTACCGAAGCGATTTTGCAAAACGGAATCAAAAAGGTTGTTATCGGATGCCTTGACCCCAATCCCCTCATGGCAGGAAAAGGTGCTGCTCTTCTGCGTAAGGCAGGCATTGAAGTAATTACCGGTGTATCAGAGGATAAATGCCAAAAACTGAATGAGGTATTCTTCCACTACATCCAAACGCAAACTCCTTATGTTGTGATGAAATATGCTATGACAATGGACGGAAAAATCGCAACAGCAAGCGGGAAATCCCAATGGATTACAGGCGCCGGCGCGAGAGAAAATGTTCACAGAAGCCGGAACAAATACTCTTCCATTATGGTTGGTGTGGGCACCGTAATTGCTGATAATCCCTCCCTTACCTGCCGCATTACCGGAGGCAGGAACCCAATTCGCATTATCTGTGATACGGAATTAAATACTCCCATAGATTCAACCCTTATCACTACAGCAAAAGAAGTAAGAACCATTATTGCCACTGCCTGCACCAGCAGCGAAAGACAGCGCCCTTATCTTATACACGGCTGTGAGATACTTTTAATCAATCGATATCAAAATCACATCGATTTAAACCATTTGATGACAGAGCTTGGCAAGGCGGGTATTGACAGTGTTCTGCTGGAAGGAGGTTCTGCCCTGAATTTTTCCGCACTGCAAAGCAGAATTGTGAATAAGGTGCAAGCTTATATTGCTCCGAAACTCTTTGGCGGAGAGCAATCAAAATCACCGGTAGGAGGCGCCGGCATTCAGGAAGTAAATAACTGTTTTACTCTGAAGAATCAAACTCTCACTTGGTTTGGTGAGGATGTTCTAATGGAAGGCGAGGTGGATTATACATGTTTACAGGGATAGTTGAAGAAACAGGCATTGTCAGAAATATAAGAAAAGGCGCCAAATCCGCAGTATTGACCATTGAAGCCAGGAAAATATTTGATGACTTAAAACCTGGAGACAGCGTGGCAACAAACGGTGTATGTTTAACCGTTACAGACAGAAAGAACTATTCTTTTACCGCTGATGTAATGAATGAGACTCTTTCAAGATCTTCTCTTGGAAGCCTGGCTATTGGCAGCAGAGTAAATCTGGAACGTGCCCTGGCGGCAAACGGAAGGCTGGGGGGACACATCGTTTCCGGACATATTGACGGAACAGGTAAAATTGCATCCATCAAAAAAGATGATATTGCAGTATGGTATACGGTGAAGACTACCTCAAAAATAATGTTATATATCATAGAAAAGGGGTCCATTGCAATAGACGGTATCAGCCTGACGGTTGCAGGTGTTATGAAGGATAGTTTCCTCGTATCAGTTATTCCCCATACAGCCAAAGAAACCACACTTTCAGAGAAAAAAATCGGCAGTACCGTAAATCTGGAGAACGATATTATAGGAAAGTATATCGAAAAATTCACCCGGAATAACGGCGGTCTTACAGAAACATTCCTATACGAAAATGGATTTTAGGTACCGGAGTCTTAAAGACAGCAGGTACCGGGAAGGACAGGTTTTATTATGTTTAAATTCAGTACAATTCCCGATGCATTAGAAGCTCTGCAAAAAGGGGAAATTATTCTTGTAACTGACGATGAAAACCGCGAAAATGAAGGAGATTTTATTTGCGCCGCGGAATTTGCCACCACTGAAAATATTAATTTTATGGCAAGTAACGGCAAGGGACTAATCTGCATGCCCATGAGCAATGAATTTATCAGCCGTTTGCAATTTCCTCAGATGGTATCCAACAATACCGACAACCACGGAACCTCCTTTACCGTATCTATCGACCATGTGGATACCGCAACAGGAATATCCGCAGCGGAAAGAAGCATGACCGCCCTTAAGGTAGTAGATGAAAATGCAAAGCCCGAGGATTTTCGCCGCCCGGGTCACATGTTTCCGCTCCTGGCGAAAACCAACGGTGTTCTGGAACGCGAAGGACATACCGAGGCCACCGTTGATTTAATGCGTCTTGCCGGTCTCAAGGAATGCGGTATATGCTGCGAAGTCATGGGAACAGATGGGCAAATGATGCGTTCTCCCGAGCTTATCCAGCTTGCCCAAAATTGGAATATGAAGTTTATTACCATCAAGGCCTTACAGGATTACCGCAAAAAATTTGATAAACTGGTAGAGTGCGTTGCAAGCCCGGACCTCCCAACTGCCTATGGTGACTTTCGTGCTTATGGCTATCGGAATAAATTAAACGGTGAACACCATGTGGCGATGGTGAAAGGTGATATCGGTGACGGACAGGAGGTTCTATGCCGCGTTCATTCCGAATGCCTGACCGGGGACGTTTTTCACTCCAGCCGCTGCGACTGCGGGGACCAATTAGCCCAGGCCATGAAAATGATTGAGAAAGAAGGCAGAGGTATTCTTCTGTACATGCGCCAGGAAGGTAGAGGTATCGGCCTCCTTAATAAGCTAAAGGCTTATGAACTGCAAAGCCAGGGTATGGATACCATCGAAGCGAATCTTGCCCTTGGTTTTGCAGAGGATATGCGTGAGTATTATATCGGTGCACAAATACTGCGGGATCTGGGCGTAAAGACCATGCGGCTCATAACCAACAACCCGGACAAAGTATACCAATTATCTGATTTTGGTATCGAAATTACAGACCGTGTACCGATAGAAATTGAAGCGAACGAATACGATAAGAAGTACTTGAAAACAAAGCAGACAAGAATGGGACATTACTTAAATATCAAATAATCAGGATAGCAGGAACTATTGAGTTTAGAGAAAGGTAAGGTTTGACTATGAAAACATATGAAGGAAAATTTGTATCAGATAACATTCGTATAGGTATTGTAGCAGCAAGATTTAACGAGTTCATTACATCAAAATTACTAGGCGGTGCCATAGACGCATTAACAAGGCATGAAGTGAAGGAGGAGGACATTGAAGTAGCCTGGGTTCCCGGGGCTTTTGAAATTCCGCTCCTAGCTTCAAAAATGGCCAAAAGCAGACGATATGATGCAATTATATGCCTGGGTGCGGTAATCCGCGGCAGCACCACTCATTATGATTATGTCTGCAGCGAAGTCTCTAAAGGAATTGCAAATGTATCTTTGAACAGTGATATACCGGTAATGTTCGGGGTGCTTACTACCGAAAATATTGAGCAGGCTATTGAACGCGCCGGTACCAAGGCAGGTAATAAGGGGTTTGATTGTGCTGTTGGAGCTATTGAAATGGTGAATCTGATAAGGGAATTTGAAAACAAGGAGTAATTTACTGCCTTTGAGGAACAATAATATACCTTTGAAATAAAAAAACTTGCTTCAATTTGATGGGCCCAAAATAAAGTCTAACTTATTGGGGGCCTATCATTATTTTACACCAGTTTGAAGATTTACACAAACTTTAGAATACTCCCGTTTTCAATTAATATTTCTAATAAAATTAGAGTATTATTGGATAATTACTTATATTTCTTTATTCCATGTGGAAAAACAAACATATGATTTGCTGTTTCCTGATGTTCCAGATGATTTCTGCATTCGCTGGTTTGAGATTACAGTAAAGAATGGTATGCCAGTGGAAATAATATATCCAATTTATGAACAGTTAATCGTTACTGATGATTTTCCGTTCGAGGCGGATGTTAAAGAGTTAATTCAGAAATCCAAGAATATGCAGTAATAATAATAGCAGAGGCTTAGCTCCTGCTATTTTCTCTGTCAGGGTCTTTACAATTTTGGTCAGTCATATTAGCATATAATTATACTAACCAAATTGGTCAGGAGGTTTTTCATGAATGAAGGTTTTTTCAGGTTGCCTGCAGATAAACAACGGAAAATAATTAATATGGGATTTCAGGTTTTTTCTCAGAGTACATATAAGAAGGCACCTGTAGCAGAACTAGCGCTGGGAGCAGGCATTTCCAAAGCCCTTCTTTTTTATCATTTCAAGAACAAAAAAGAACTATACTTATTTTTATGGAAAAAATCAATAGAGCTGACGAGTATTGCCATGAAGGAACAGGATGTCTTAGGAACAAACAACTATTTTGAAATGCTAAGACGCTCTCTTATAGGAAAATGCAATTTGCTGAGGGAATACCCCTATGTAAGTGAATTCTCATTAAGAGCATACTACGAGGAAAATATTGAGGTAAAGAAAGAAATCCAGGATAGCTTTCATCAAATCAATCTGGAAAGCGAGAAAAAAGCATTTGAAGTCATAGATACTGAAATGTTAAGAGATGATATAGATATACATCAAATGTATCAGGAAATGATTTGGGCTTCGGATGGGTATTTACATACGGCATTTATGCAGGGAGATATCAATGTAGATAAACTGAAGTCTGATTTTGAAAAATTAATTCTTATGTGGGAAAAGGTGTATCAAAAATAGTGAGGGGGAAAATCATGAGCGCAGAACATAAAGAAATTAAATCAAATAATGGTTGTGTCCACTACTGGATTTCAAGAAACGGTAACCCGAATGCAAAATGCATCCTATTTACACATGGACTAACAGCAAATCATACCATGTTCGAAAAACAGGTTGAATATTTTAAGGAAGACTATACCGTAATTACATGGGATGTACCATTACATGGATTGTCAAGGCCTTATCAAAATTTTTCTTATGAGAATACCTCGAAAGAATTAAGGTCTATCTTAAAAATAGAGAAAATCAAAAAAGTTATTCTGGTAGGTATGTCAATGGGCGGATATCCAAGTCAGGAATTTGCATATCACTATCCCGAAAATGTGGATAGGTTGATAATGCTTGATACCACACCATTTGGACTTAAGTTTTATTCAAAATCAGATTTATGGTGGTTGAAGCAAGTGGCCCCCCTTGGAAGATGGTTTACTGACAATATGCTTCGACAAAGCATGGCTAAATCCGTTTCCCAAACCGAATATTCTTACAAAAAAATGCTAGAAATGTTAGAGCCTTTGTCAAAAAAAGAGATTATTGAGCAGATGGATATTGCGTATGGTAAATTTGCTAAGGAAAATAAAGACGTACAATTTACTTTTCCAGTACTACTTTTACTTGGTGATCATGATACTACAGGAAAAGTAAAACAATATAATAAAGCTTGGGCCAAAGCAACCGGCTATCCCTTGCATATCATTAAACATGCAGCGCATTTTTCCAATGGGGACAATCCGGAACAAGTTAATCTGGAAATAGATAATTTTATAAAGGGGGAAGGGCTTATATGATATTTAAGGAAAGTGGAAACAAGAATTTTCCAACAATAATTTTTATACACGGCGGTGGCCTATCCGAGTGGTCTTTAATTCCTATTGTCGATGAATTACAAAAGAATTTTCACGTAATTACACCTATTATTGATGGTCATGGGGAAGCAGCTGCGGAAACGTTTACCAGTATTTCAGATTCTGCAGATAAATTGATTGATTTTATAGATACAAACTATAATAGACAGGTATTTGCAATAGCGGGATTATCTATAGGAGCTCAGATTGCAGCCGAACTCCTCTCAAGGAGAGATGATATTACACAATATGCAATTATTGAAAGTGCCTTGGTTTACCCAATCAAAGGTATTACAACCTTTCTAGTTCCTTCCTATCAGCTTTTTTATGGATTAATTCAGAAAAGATGGTTTTCAAAACTGCAAGCGAAATCACTTTGTATTCCTTTAAATATGTTTGAAAGATATTATCAGGACAGTCTAAAAATGTCAAAACAATCATTGATTAATATTACCTTGAGCAATGGAACGTATGATTTAAAAGAAACCATTACAAATACAAAAGCTAAAGTGCTAATTATTGTGGGCGAAAAAGAGATTTCACTCATGAAAAAATCGGCTCAAAGAATTCATAATAAAATTCCAGGAAGCGAATTATATATTGCTCCCGGTATGAAGCACGGTGAGATTAGTTTAAAATTCCCTCAAAAGTATATAAATTTACTTAAAAATTTATTTTGTATATAACCAAGATGCTGCGGATACCACCTTCTTTCTGTTGCCTATAATTACAGGAGTTTTTCTTTTGCAGATATATGGAATCTGTGAGTAGTCAGGTCTGAAACGGATAAAACAGACCTGAGACAGGGCGGTTTAATGACCTATCTAGGTCTGAATTTTTTATTATTCTGCGATGTTTTCGCATTATTTTTCTATTATGTCGACGAGGATAAACGGGGCTGCACAAGGATATTTGAGGAGGTGGCCGACGACAACTGCATTACTAATAACTGATAATTATCCCGCCATCACCCGCATACATCGTACTCACTCCGGCAGTTGATACAATAATACAATCCTTAAAATGAACTCTCTTTAAAACCTCATCTCTCACAAACATGGCTCTTTCAAGGTTATTGCAATGAGCAATTGCAAATATCCTCTCTTCCGGCTTCTTCACATCTTTTTCTACCGATTCCACCATTATTCCAAGTGCTTTTTGTATTCCTCTTGCCTGGTCCAGTTTGTTGATGTTTCCTTCACTCGTCCCATACATAACCGGCTTTATATTCAATACACTGCTGATAATTGCCTTAAGGCCAGTCAACCGTCCGCTCTTTCTAAGGGTGTCCAGATTCTCGAGGACGAACTTTGTGCTCAGACCCTCGCGGAATTTATGCACCAGTTGAACAACTTCGGCAAAGTCCATACCTTTCTCTGCGTATTCCTGAATCTTTAATGTCAAAAGAGTCTGGCCTACGGAAGCGGAACAGGAATTGAAGATTTCTATATTCTTGTGGGGGTTCTCTTCCAGATACAGCTTTTTAGCAACCTCTGCACTGTTAAAAGATCCGCTTAAATTGGCGGAAAGAGTGACAACATAAATATCTTCTTCCCCTTTAAAATGCTCCATATAGGCATCCGGTGAAGGGCATGAGGATTTCGGAGCTACCGGTGATTCACTCACCAGAGTAAGAAATCTGCCCTGATTAAAGGTTTTATCGTCAACGATTGATTTCTCTCCCACTTGTAAAGTTAGGGGTACAACACAGATATGTTGGTCCTTCCTCATATCCTGTGTCAAATCCGTGCAGCTATCTACAATTATCCTGTATGACATTGTTTCCCTCCAAATTTAAGATTCTCTCATTATAGGCAGTACCTTAATAATTTTAATAGTATCCTTTGCAATTTGGTTTCCATAATACATATTAGTTATGTCAACCATATTTCTTTATTCCAAATACTAGCTTATGTAGTTTTGATTACCACCAATTGTAACATATATTATTATACTTTTAAAGAGGTTAAATTATAAAATTTTTAATAATTTTTTATATAAAAAGACAGCCCGTTTCTTATTTTGGAATCAGGCTGTCTTACTTTTAATTCTCTATATAATTTGTTATTTTAATCTAAAATTTATACAGATGACCCGCAGCTATCCTATAAATTTAAGTTATTAAAACATTTCCTTTTACTGATTGGCTAAGCAATTTATTTTGCTAATATCTCCATGATCTCATTGCTTCTTGCAATAAAGTTTGTCATAGCTTCCGCTTCCAAAGGTTTATGGCTTAATAAAGCAAGATCAAAGAGCTGTGAACAGAATAACGGTATATACTCACTGTCCTCATGTTCGAAGATATATTGAACAAGCTTGTTATTTGCATTCAGAACCAGGGTCTCACTGCTGCCGAACATGTTGGGGTCCATGCCATACATGTTGTACATCTTCATCATATCCTGCATTCTGCGGCTTTCTTCTGATAAGGTTATCATGGAAGATACCTTGTTATTCTTAAGCTTAAGAACTTTTACATCCAGCTTTTCTTTGTTCAGAGTCTTTCTAAAGAGCTCTGTAAGCTTATCGTTCTCCGCTTTCAGAGTCTCTTCACTATGACCTTCTTCTTTAAAGCTGTCCGTAATATCCGCATCAATACGCTGGAATTTGTAGCTTTGCTCTGTCTGCTCTAACTGAGTGATAAAAGGCTGGTCAATATTATGGGTAAGGATAAGGGCATCAATTCCCTCCTGCTTAAACATATTGATGTACTGGCTCTGCTGCTGCTCATTTGTTACATAGTAAACGACATCTTTCTTTTCCTCTTTATTACCGGAAGCATCCTCCGTAGAAGTACTTTCATCCTTCTTTGATTCTTCTGCTGTTTCAGATGCAGTTTCTGCTGAATCTGCTTTGGCAGCCTTTACATACTCAGGCAATGTAACATATTTGCCTTCCAGGTTCTTAAATATAATGAAATCCTTCATCTTCTCTCTGAACTTATCATCCTTTAAGCAGCCGAATTTAATGAAAGGACTGATGTCATCCCAGAATTTCTCATAATTTTCTCTTTCGACTTTATACATGCCGGATAATTTATCGGCAACCTTTTTCGAGATGTACTCGGATATCTTCTTTACAAAGCCATCGTTCTGAAGTGCGCTTCTGGATACATTAAGGGGCAGATCAGGGCAATCAATGGCACCTTTTAAAAGCATCAGGAATTCAGGAATAACTTCCTTGATATTATCAGCGATAAATACCTGATTGCTGTAAAGCTTGATGGTACCCTCTAAAGTATCATATTCTGTGTTTAATTTGGGGAAATACAAAATACCCTTGAGGTTAAAAGGATAATCCATATTCAAATGAATCCAGAATAAGGGCTCCTTATAGTCATGGAATACATTGCGGTAGAATTCCTTGTATTCCTCTTCTGTTACATCATTGGGATGCTTTGTCCACAAAGGAGTGGTATTATTGATGGGCTTTGGAGCCTTCGGCTTCTTCTCTTCTGTCTTACCTTCAGCAGTACCTTCGGTAACATTGCCGTCTTCATCAACAGAAGCATCTATAATGTCTTCCTTTGAATCCTCTGCTTCTTCCGTATCTAATTCTTCATCCTCTAACTCTGCTTCCGGCTCTTCTTTTGCATTTGCATTCTTAAAGAAAATCTCAACAGGCATGAAGGAACAATATTTTTCAATTACTTCTTTTGCACGGTATTCATTAGAGAATTCATAGCTGTCCTCATTGAGATAAAGGGTAATTTCTGTTCCTCTCTCTGTTTTATCACCAGGTTCCATAGAGAACTCTGTACCGGCTTCTGACTCCCAGTGAACACTCTCAGCACCTTCCTGCCAGGATAAGGTATCAATTGTTACCCTGTCTGCTACCATGAACGCACTGTAAAAACCTAAACCAAAATGTCCGATAATTTGTTCTTCATTGGTCTTATCCTTATACCTGTTTAAGAAATCTGTTGCACCGGAGAAAGCTATCTGGTTGATATACTCTTTTACTTCATCCCCAGTCATACCGATTCCGTTATCAATAAATTTTAAGGTTTTTTCTTCCGGATTGACGATTACATCAATTCTAAATTTATTATCTTCCGGAAGGCTGACTTCTCCCATGAGTTCGAGTTTTTTTAACTTTGTGATAGCATCGCTGCCATTGGATATTAATTCACGAAAGAAAATATCGTGGTCAGAATATAACCATTTTTTTATAATGGGAAATATATTTTCGGAATTAATTGACAGACTACCATGTTCATTCATCATAATAAATTCACTCCTTTTAATTGTTTGTCTCATATAAAAATTATATTAATACGCTTGTAATAGTTTGTCAAGACAAAATTAGCACTCATCTTCAATGAGTGCTAACAAATTTTATTTTCTTTAAATTAACTATAGTCTTCCGCCGCAATGTTTTCTTTTTTCAGAAATTTTCTGATGCTTTCATCCCAATAATTATCCAGAGTCTTATCCAAGGTAAATGTACCAATAGAAGTCCCCGTTGTAATTAAGAGGGTATCCTTTTCATAACGGATATTTAAATATAGCCCGTTAATATCTCCGGGATTTAAGGAAGCACCGGATTGCTGCAGCACCCTTTCCGCATTTTCCCCAGACAAAAGCATTACAATTTTAATAAATGCCGGAAGCTTATTTCCTTTTATAATAGAAAAAACATAGGGCTTGATTTCAGACCATCTTGCATAGTCCTCAAGTTTTAGTTCTTCTTTCTCTTCTTCCGTATAAAATTTCATATTCATTCTGCCCTCTATGGAAAAATGGGCATAGGTTGTAATCTCTGCCTCTGACAGAAGAAAACTGTCAAAAACCTTTTGTATCAAAAGGCTTCCCATAAAGCTCTTAACATCCAGTATTTTTAATGATAACAAGTATATTTCCTCCCAACATACAAATACTAAAGCCAAAATATATTAACCTATTTCATTTCCATACAGAAGTTTTTCTTTTCAGTAAGGAGGGATATTTATATGTATTTTGACCATTCTAAAAGAAGTTATTACCGTTTTCCAAGTCAAAACAGCGTAACAGATTTTGACTCCCAGGAACCTATGTTTTTTCCGGATAAACACTCAGAATTGTATAACCAATACTCTGACCTTTACCTGGATCCCACAGGTCATCACAAAGAGGATATACAGGATAGGTATTCCTGACTTTTGAAATTCTCATAATTGCTTTACTGTAAAAGATAAGCTGTCTCTCTAAGACAACTTATCTTTTCTGATTATAAGCCTGCGTTCTATCTTTTTAATTATTATCTTTTCAACCGCTATCTTTTGATTTCTATCAATATATCACTTTTCACTTATCACTTTATAACTTACGGCTTTTGTAAACTCTGACAGCCTTGCCGGGAAGCAGGAAAGATTTCTCCTTTTCCGCTCCTTCTTCTGCTATATAGCCTTCCGCCGTTGAAAGGAACAGATTCCATTCCTGTCCGGCCGATAAATCCGGCAGATGAAATTCCTGCCTCTCCGGATGAAAGTTAAAGGCAATATAAAAGCTGTCATCAAAGCTTGTACGGTCCTTACTTGCATATGCCCCGCAGAGCATGATTCCAAGCTGCCTGCTGTAATGATCATACTGTGTATACCAGGGAGTGGTTCCGTGAAAGGAGACATCCGGCATTCCGCAATAAATATAGTCCATTTGCCGAAAAGGTTCTGCTCTTCGAAAGACCGGGTGTTCCTTCCGGATAGCAATAAGCGCCTTCACCCACCTGAAGGTGTCTTCTTCCTTTAGAAGGTTGTCCCAGTTAAGCCAGCTAATCTTGTTATCCTGACAGTAAGGATTATTATTTCCCTCCTGACTGTTTAAGAATTCATCTCCGGAAAGTATCAATGGAGTGCCCTGGCTAAGCAGCAGAATGGTAAAAGCATTTCTTACCTGTTTTTTTCTTAACTCCAGTATGGAATTCTTCCCTGTACGGCCTTCCTTCCCGCAGTTCCAGCTATAGTTATATTCCTGTCCGTCCCTGTTATTTTCCCCATTCGCCTCATTATGCTTCTTATCATAGGAAAACAAATCAATTAATGTAAATCCATCGTGGTTGGTAATGTACTTTATACTTCCCCAATCCTCACTAAGTTTTATAAACTCTCCGGCAAATCCTCTGACCTGTTCTTCATCCCCACGCAGAAAACGCTTGCCGGCCGTACTGTAATTGCTGCCGCATTCCCCATAGTTTACAAATATTTTATTCTTCTCTATAGCCGCTTTATAATCCCAGCCCTCGGAAATAATCTTGGTACGGCCAAGTACCGGGTCCGAAGCCAGAACAGATACCGGCAGCACTTCATTGGATAGTTTAAAGCCGTCTATATGATAGGTTCTAACCCAGTAGCGCAGACACTCCATAGCATAGACCGTATTGGTACCGGGAATAAAATTCATCTCCAGAATAACTTCCAGCCCATTTCGGTGCAAAACCTTTATCATATCCTTCATTTCTCTGTCCGGCTCCCCGGTCAGGCTCGCATAAGAAGCCTTGGGAGCAAAATAAGAGTTACTTGCGGCATAGCCCCAATAATTAATCCTGTCGGCTATGCCCTCTGCTTTCATAGACTCTTCAAAATCATAGGCCGGCATCAACAGGAGGCAGTTAACCCCAAGTTCTTTCAGGTAGGAAATCTTTTCTGTAATACCGCTAAAAGTCCCGGGATTTTTTACCCCTGAAGAAGCATCCCTGGTAAAGCCTCTTACATGCAGTTTATAAAGAACGGTCTCATTGTATGGTCTGGCAAGGGGGTGGTCCCCCTCCCAGTTATACTCATCCGCTGCAATTCCGCTAAGCAGCTTCTTTTCTTTATTTCTTCCGAACTCTTCTCTTCCATATATCAGGGCAGCACAAGGATCCAGAAATTCTCCCCTCCTTGTTTCATAAAGATATCCAAGCTCCTTCAGATAGTCTTCCCGTCCGCCGAAGTATTTCTGTAAATACCTATGTTTTATAAATACCGAAAAGCAATCCCCTGTCTTTACTTCTTCTGTCAGACGATAGGAAATAAGCTGCCTGCCTGAAACCTTATCGTAAAAATTCAGCCTGCATTCTTTCTCTGTCGATAAATGAAGAGTAAAAGTAAGCCCTTCCTTTGACCGTGTAACACCCAATGTTCCTGCGGAAGATTTCGCAGCTGCTTCCGTCACCGTTTCTTGCCTTTTACCCTTCATCCATACCTTCCTTCTCTAAAGAGGTTTTCGCCTTCTCTTCTCGCCTTCCATTAAATTCCTGCATTATAGTATTAATTATATCATTTCAGTAAATATGAATCAAGTTAAATGCCCTGTTTCAATATTCCCAAAGACAGGCAAGTTACACAAAACAGAAAGAGTCATGTGCCTTGGAACCAGCGCGTGAATCTTTCTGTTTTGTGTAACTTGCCGTCCTATTGTGAAAGCCAGTCTTTTATCGGGCAAATCAGATTTATTTATACCTGATAATTTACCGCCTGTGACTTAAAGAGTTTATAATACATCCCTTCTTCCCTCTCCATCAATTTCTTATGACTGTCAAAATCCGCTATGAGGCCGCCATCCAATACCAATATCTTATCACAGAACACACTGCTGGACATACGGTGGGATATATAGATAGCTGTTTTATCTCCTACCAGCTGATTAAAATGTTCGTAGATTTCTGCCTCTGCCAAAGGATCTAACGCACTGGTGGGTTCATCCAGTATAATAAGAGAAGCTTCTTTATGCAGAGCCCTGGCTATAGCGACCTTCTGACTTTGTCCGCCGGACATCTCAATGCCATCGGGATCATATTGCTTTCCGAAGAGTGTATCCACCCCATTTTTTAGTTCCCCTATCTTTTCTTTTAATCCAACTTGTTCTAACAGCCTTTCCACCTTTTGTCTTTGCACCGAATTTTCTTCCTCAGGATTTTTCTCCTCCGGAATCTTATCTCCTGGAGTCTTTTCCCGGCTCTCCCCGCCCTTTATATTCTCAAGTATTGAAAAGGCAAAAAGTTTATAATCCTGGAAGACCGCCGCCAGACATTTCATATAGCTGCTGAATTCATACTCATAAATATCTCTTCCATTAATATAGATGGTACCGGAGACAGGTCTATAGAGTCTGCACAATAGCTTTACTATGGTAGATTTTCCGGCTCCGTTTAGACCTACAATAGATATTTTCTCTCCCTTCTTAATCTCAAAGGAGATTCCCTTTAGCACATAATTCTCTGACTTTGGATAATGAAAAGTTACATTTTCAAAGCGCAGGCTCTCCACTTCGCCTTCAAAGGGAACTGAACCCTCTCTTTTGGCTTCATCGGGCAGGGACATGAACTCCATAAAGGGCTGAAGATAACCTAACATCTGAAGGACTGTCATAATGTTTTTTCCCAAGTCTGTCGCAGAGGTAGTAAAGCTTATAGCTGCCGACACATACATGGTAAAGGAACCGATTCCTATCTTTCCTCCCAGTTTATCCGATATTACACGAATACCGACATACCCGTAGGCAATGGCTGCCTGCAAGTCATTGATAACTCCTACAAATCCCTGAAATACACCCTGTTTCTTTGTAAATCCCTTGAACCATTCATAAATCTGACGGCTGTAATCCAGGACTCTATCCGTTAACATTCGGTTCATATTGTAGACCCTGATATCCTTCTGGTATTTTCCATCAAAAGCAAGGCCCACATAATAGCCGTATCTTCTGTTAATTGGAATCAGTTCTTTATATATCTCCAGCTGGTACCTTGAGAATAACTTTTGCGCTACAATAGATATGGATATAGTCAGTACTAATATTAATACGAACACCGGGCTTAGGGTGAACATAACCGCAAGTAAACTCACAATCGTTACGGTATTATTCAAAACCCTGGCAATACTGCCAATCAGATTCTCCAAGGCGCTCATTGTACGGCAGGCAAATACCGCCCGTTCTTTCAGGTCCAGATAATAAGGGTCTTCCAGACAGGCAAATTCCACCTTCATAATCTTATCTGCCATAGCCTGATTCAGCTTTTCCTTCATATAAATGTTACGCACATCCATAAATCGCTTCATAGTTTTATTGAAGAATAAAAATGCTGCATTGGCGAGGACAATGTATAATCCGTACCGAATCAGATTCCCTTTGTCTCTTCCCCCCACCAATTCATCTACCAGATATTTCGGCAGAATGACATTGACTAGTATCTGTCCTGTTTCCATGATAGACTGGAATACCAGCAGGAAAAAGTAGGACGGTGATATCTGAAAGCTGATGCTGATAAACTTCTTAAGAGTCTTTCCATTACTCACTGACAGCCACCTCCTCATTGTAATACTTACCCTGTATCATAAACATGTTATAATAAGCGCCCTTTGCCTCCATTAATTCCTCATGGCTGCCATATTCTCTAAGGCCGTCTCCGTCAAAGAAGGCTATCCGGTCACAGAATTTTGTACTGGCAAGTCTGTGGGAAATATAAACTGCTGTTTTACCCTCAACCAGGTCACTGAAGCTTTCATAGATTTCCGCTTCTGCCAAAGCATCCAGTGCGGCAGTCGGTTCATCCATGACCACCATTCTGGCATCTTTATATAATGCCCTTGCAATAGCAAGCTTTTGGCTTTCTCCGCCGGAGAATTCCACCCCATCCTCTTCAATTACTTTAAGCATAGTCTGATTGATTCCTTTGGGAAGAGTATTCACTTTATTCTTCAGCCCAACCTTTTCCAGAGCATTTGCAACTTTTTCTTCATTCATGTCAACGGAAGAACAGGCAACGTTCTCCTTCAGGGTGTATGCCAGCACATTGATTTCCTGGAATACCGCCGAGAACATAGCATAGAGTTCTTTCTTATTAAAGTCCTTAACAGGAATACCATTAATCCGAATTTCTCCTTCGGTTACATCGAATAAGCCCATCATAAGCTTTACCAGCGTACTTTTTCCTGCACCGTTTATTCCTACCACGGCTAACTTTTCCCCTTTATGAACGGTGAAGTTTAGATTCTTAAAAATATATTTATCCGTGCCCGGATAGCGAAAACTTACATTATCAAATACAATCTCAAGTGTTTCTCTTTCTTTTATGCTCTTAATTTTTTCCGATTTTTCTTTGTATTCTTTATCGCCCATGTCCGTATCAATGAATTTAAAATAATCATATACATACTGACCTTCATTTAAGATAAAGCTGAACTGGTCCGCTAATGTTGCCAGCATGACAGTCAGGGTAGTAACTGCGGTAATATACATAGAAAAGTCTGCAATAGACATCCCATTTACTGTCTTATAGACCAGAATGGCATAGGTAAGACCATTGCTGAGTAAGAATGACAGGACTTCAAGAAGCCCAAGAGTATATTCTCTGTTCTTAATGCTTCGTTGTACTTTTACATAGCCCTTTATTTCCTCGTTATAATTCTGATCTATTCTATCCTGAAAGCGGTAAAGCCTGATATCCTTCCCATATCCGAAATCATGGGTGGTGTTGTAATAATATCTCATTCTGCGCTCTGCGTGGGCTACGTCCTGCTTCCTTTTATAAAGGTATTTGGACGCACTTCTCTTTACCCATATTCCGGCCGTGACATTAACAAGAAGCCCCAGGAGAATCCAGATATTTAATCTGCCGATAAATGCTATCAGTCCTAATGCGGTAAGCGCTACCGGACCCGCATCAAATAATCTGGAATAAACTCCTTCTACACCGTTATCATTGGAATTGGTAGAATCCAGCGCTCTGCTGTTATCCTCTAAGAAATTGGCATCTTCCATGTATCTGTAATCAATACTTACCAGTTTATCAAAGGTCTTTCCAAGATATTGAAGCCTTACATAGCTTATTCTCGGATATGCCAGAGCTCTGATAAAGGTTCTTATAAAACCAAAGAACGCCATAAGAGCCAGAAAAACAAACGCAATTGTAAGTATATCTTTTATATCTCCTTTGGGATCTGTAATCGTATTCAAGAGATATTTTGGCAACAGAACCGCAAGAAAGGGATAAAGCCCTCCGGTTATAGTAAATATTGCAAAGTAAAGATAGATTTTCTTATCTGCGGCAAAACAATAGACCAACATCTTTTTCAAAGTCTGCCAAACAGGATATTTTATATTTTCTTCCATACTGCCCACCATGCCTTTCTAACTCACCTCATGTTAAAGATATCTGTTTCTCCAAGCAGTTTGACAGCATCACCCAAAGCTTTAATTTTAGAGGAATTGATTTCATAAAATACTTTCTTGGCATTGGTACTGTCAACTGTGATACTGACCAACCTTTCCTGCAAAAGAATATTCATATGATGAGATACAGTGGCCGGTGTCAATTCCAGTATTTCAGCCATTTCCTGTATATACATCTTCCTGCCGGAGAGCATATGGATAATCTTTATCCTTGTTGCATCTCCCAGTGCCTTCAGTGCTCCTGTCAGCCTTGCATCATTTCTGAAATAATCAGTTTCCAGTGCATCCGGCAGAAGCATATAGATTCCGGTATCCGCTATAATATCCCTGCTCTCTCCCATTACCCAATCAATGGAAAGCTGGTTATAGGGTACGATACAAGGCTGTACGGTAATTCCATTCACATCCCCAAGCTTAATGACCTCAAGCCTGTCAAAATAATCCTCCATATTTCTCTTATCCCGTAATGATGTAACAGCTTTATCAAAATCTTCCTGGACAATGTTAAAGTATTCCTGCAATATCTTAATGCCTTTTTCTATGAATTCCTTCAGTCTTGGGATAACAGTATGCCGTTCTGTAAAGAGCATAATCAATCGGAATTTAACACTGTCTTCTTCCTCCAGCCCTTTTAAAAAGCTTACAATATCCGAAAGCCCCTCAAAGTGTCCTTCATTTTGATCTCTCTCACTAATGCTTTTTGCCCAGTTCTCAAAAACATCCAGCATTAACTTGTCGATTTCAGGCGCAGTATGTTCTTTGATAAGTTCTCTGCGGCTGGCAAGGGTAGCCAATATATGCCGTGCCCTATTATCTTCTTCAGCCGAACTGATTGTGAAATAGGGCTTAATATCCGGATATTCTTCAAGCAGAGGTAAAACTCGGGCAAGTACTTTCTCCTTGAACTCCTTAATATTAGTCAGAAATTCTTCTATTTCCTTCCGGCTCATTAGGAACTTTCTCGCTTTTATAGCTTCTTCCTCTCGCTTCCCATCCTTCTCCAAGATGCATTCAATCAATTCATATTCCCAATTCGGTTCTGTATAAACTTTATATTCACCTATTTCCATAATCCACCTCCGGTTTCTTTGATTTAATATAACATTCATCTAATATAATTGTCAACATTATTTTATAAATATCTTTTATTTTATTTGATTATTATCTATTATAATTATCCTAATTGTTGTTAAACAGCTTATTAATGCTGATTAGTACTGATTAATTCACGATTTCATTAATACAATATTTTCTGGTTATAATCATGCTTTTATATATTTTTTATGTATTTTGTAACTTATATCCATTTAATATTTAATAATCGTCTAATATATATTTGAATGTATTTGCAAAAAAGCTGTCCCATATGATATTTTCATATGGGACAGCTTTAAGGTGTTTTCATATACTTCTATTGGCTTATATCTGAATATCTCTTTTCTTAAATACAATAAGGGAAATCCCTAAAAATACGACTGCGGATAGAGCCGACATACCTGCCACGACCTGCCAGGTAAATAAAAAGGAGCCGGTCATTGAAACTATTCTTCCGGTTATAATGTTCTCAACATTGGAGTAGTGCAGAAATATAAAAGGGGATACCTTACGGTAAGTCGTTGACAGACTGTAAACAATATTACTTCCCAGGATGGCACAGATTAACACCGTCATGGTAACAACACTGGATTTGGATATAGTGGATATCAACAGAATAAAGGTCACCATAACTATCAAAAATAATAATTGCAGAGCCAAGGCTTCAATTAAATACTGCCAAAGCAATATAAAATGCCCGCTGCCGGCTACCTCAGTGATAAAACGATGCCCACTCTGATAAGTATATTCATATTTTACTCCAACCAGATAGGGTCTGTTAAAGTTTCCAAATCCCTTTATAACGCCCACTCCCAGGAAAAATAATACCTGAGTTATCATAATTAATGCGGTAGAACTTAACACCATTACAACAAATTTGCTAAGGAGCACCTTAATTCTGGATACCGGCTGCACCAGAAGGAATTTCAGAGTCCCCGGGTTATATTCATTGGACACATTATCTCCGTTAAATAAAGTTAAACCGATTGCCAGAAAGCTTGCCGCTATCATAGTAACATTTAAAATAAAATAATTAATACCGGTGTTATAGTTCTCAGCATCCAACGGAACATTATGTTTAAGGTAAAGCTTCAGCCTTTCAAGTTCCTGACCCTGAACTTTTTGAGAATCCGCATCACTTGCTTCTTTCACAATCTTTTCCTGTTCCTTTATCCTCTCCTCCAGTGCTTCCTTCCAGTTTTCCTTGCTGCTGCTCTCAAGAGAAGCCTTTGCCGTCTCCAGCTGCATTTTTAAGCTATCAATATAACTCTGCGTCTGTGCCTCATTTGCTTTTTTATCATCTTCTGAAAGAGTTGCATCTGACTGGATAGTCTTAAGATACTCTTCCTGACTGGATATTTCATTGGTAAGATTTTCAACCTGTGCTTTGGGGCTGTTATATTTTAAATAACTTTTTTCAGAGGATTCACTTACGATTACAAGCATAATACAAAGTAAGATGAACAGTCCCCATATTATGAAAGTCTTCTTCTTGGCAAAAAGCTTAATAAATTCATTTTTTATCAATCCCAAAAACATTACCGGATACCTCCTTTGATCAATTCCATATAACGCTCTTCCAGTTCCTTTAAATGTCTTGAGAAAGTCTGTGCTTCAATTCCTGCCATTACAATATCCCGCAGCACTTCGCCGGACTTCCGGTCTTTCAGTTCCAGTGTATAGCCGTTATCCGCTTCACGGATATTATTAATACCTTCAATATTTTTTAACTTTTCAAAGGTTTCTTCCGACTTCCCGGTCTCTAATACATAAATATAGGTCTCATGAACGGCTGTCATACTTTCTACGGAAGTGATAACACCGTTCTCAATAAAAGCGACCGTATCGCATAACTGCTGAATCTCACCAAGAATATGAGAGGATACGAATACCGCCATTCCGTATTCTCTGGCAAGTCTCTTTAGTATATTTCTTAATTCGATAATTCCGTTTGGGTCAAGACCGTTGGTAGGCTCGTCCAGGATTAGAAGTTTAGGGTCCGGTAAGAGCGCTGCCGCAAGCCCCAGCCTCTGCTTCATACCCAGGGAATACTTCTTCATTTTGTCATGAATGCGGCCTGTAAGACCTACAAGTTCCACTACTTCTTCAATTTTTTTCTTTGATATTCTTCTGATGCGTGCTATCTGGGCAAGATTCTCATAGCCTGACAGATAACTGTAGAGCTCCGGTGATTCAACTACTGCACCTACATATTCCAAGGCTTTTTCACGCCGTTCCTTAATATCACATCCCATGATGCTGATGCTTCCGGCATCCATCTTGATTAAGTCCACCATCATCTTGATAGTGGTAGTCTTACCGGAACCGTTAGGCCCTAAGAATCCGAATATTTCTCCTTCTTTTACGGAAAAGGAAATCCCCTTGATAATCGGCCTTCTTCCGATGCTCTTATACAGATTTTCTACTTTTAATACGTTTTCCAAAATTACCTCTTTCCTGAACTTAAAGATCAAAGACAATTTCAAGTATCAAATACAAATTGATATAACAATTTTTACCTTTTAATTCTACCCATTAATGGGAATTTATTCAAGCAAAAGAATCTTACAATTTCTTTAAGTACTATAGATTAAGTAAGAGTTATTGGGAACGTACGATGACCAGGTAGGTTGTATGGGAGCATTGTTAATCGAGAACCCTTATTCTACTAAAGCTGCCGAAAACTTAACTGGCAGGTAAATCTGTGCCAAACTCGCTGTAACCTATTGGACATTGTTAGTTTTCTGCGCTCAAACAATGACACTGTTTTACCTAGTTAAGTTTCCGGCAGCTTAAGTGTCATAAGGAACCTCTCAAGACAAAGCTCCCATACAACCTACCTGGTCATCTGTTTTTCTTTAATATTTTAATTTATTAATTTATTAATTTGTTAAAATGTCAGTATAGGGCAAATATATGAAACCAAATTATAGATAATACTGTTTCAAAAAATGCGATGTATTGCTTGAAAGTAAATTGTAAAAGTGATTTTTTGGCCTTCGTAAGGTTTTAATATCTGGTTTCATGGATTTGCGGCGGATGTCCGTAAGAAAACACTTGCAAAATAGAGAATATACGATAAAATAGAAATGAATGTGTTTTCACAATGTCCGAAATGCTACGAAATAATGTGCGGGATTGAACCGGCCTTTATTCCCCCCAAGGCAGTTAGAGAGCTATATTAGAAAGACCACATAAAAGACCTGATATTCAGAAAAGGAGTTAAAATGATTCAAGCTAGTAATATTACCTTAAGGCTTGGTAAAAGAGCCTTATTCGAAGATGTAAATATTAAATTTACAGAAGGAAACTGCTATGGTTTAATTGGCGCCAATGGTGCCGGTAAATCCACTTTCCTAAAAATTCTCTCCGGTCAGTTAGAGCCTACCAAAGGTGATGTAATTATAACACCCGGACAGAGACTTTCCTTCTTACAGCAGGACCACTTTAAATATGATCAGTATGAAGTATTAAATACTGTTATTATGGGTAACCAGAGGCTTTATGACATCATGAAAGAAAAGGATGCCATCTATGCCAAAGAAGACTTTACAGAAGAAGACGGAATCAAAGCCAGTGAATTAGAGGGCGAATTCGCAACTCTTAACGGCTGGGAAGCAGAATCTGATGCTGCTACTCTTCTGAACGGACTTGGTATCGAGACCGACCTGCACTATAAATTGATGGGTGAGTTAAATGGTAACCAAAAGGTGAAGGTGCTTCTTGCCCAGGCCCTTTTTGGAAATCCCGATATTCTTCTGCTAGATGAGCCTACCAACCACCTTGACATGGAAGCGATCAGATGGCTGGAAGAATTCCTGATTAATTTTGATAATACCGTTATCGTAGTATCCCATGACCGTTACTTCTTAAATAAAGTATGCACCCATACCGCCGATATCGACTATGCCAAGATTCAGCTTTATGCCGGTAACTATGATTTCTGGTATGAATCCAGCCAGTTGATGGTAAAGCAGATGAAGGAAGCTAACAAGAAGAAGGAAGAAAAAATCAAGGAATTGCAGGAATTTATCCAGCGTTTCAGTGCGAATGCTTCCAAATCCAAGCAGGCTACTTCCCGTAAAAAGGCTCTGGAGAAAATCGAACTGGATGATATCCGTCCTTCCAGCAGAAAATATCCTTATATCGACTTCAGACCATTCCGCGAAATCGGCAATGAGGTATTGACCGTTACCAATCTCTCCAAGACCGTAGACGGTGTTAAAATACTTGACAATATATCCTTTACCATTAACCATGATGATAAAGCAGCCTTTGCAGGACCTAATACGATTGCGACAACCTTACTGTTCCGTATTCTGGCCGGTGAAGTTGAACCTGATGAAGGCAGTTATAAATGGGGAATTACCACCAGCCAATCCTATTTCCCGAAGGACAATACATCATATTTTGCTTCCGAAGATATTATTGTTGACTGGCTGATGCCCTTCTCTCCCGAGAAAGAAGCTACTTATGTCAGAGG
>JAEXGM010000223.1 GCA_023450835.1 Bacillota bacterium
ATCGGAACAAATTGACAAACTTAAAGGATTTGCAGTAGCAGATGAAATAGCATCAGATTTTAGTGATATCGCTAAGCCATATGCTGTTAAATTATTTGAAAACGGATGGTTATCAGATGAACAGTTAAACATAGTTAATAATATAGATGAACAGCTTGAACAAATGTCTAGTAACAAAGAATTATGGACAGATGAGGCACTTACCAAATCAATCGAATGGCAACAATGCCGAGAACAAGCAAAAGAATTACTAAAACTACTTTAATAATTTTTTAAATAGTGATTATAAAATGTACATATTTTTTATAAAAAACTTTTGACTGTCTAGTAATTCAAAAGTGTGGTATTATAAGATAGATTATTTATGGTATGTATACTTAGATTATTGGGGTTAATATTAAGCGCCGTGCCATGGGGATTTATAAAGCTGAAGGAGACAGATATGTCAAAGTTAATGAAAATAAAGAATTTGATGGACAAGTTCATAAATCGCGAAACCATCGTCTATGTTATAGCCGGGGTCATGACAACCGCTGTAAATATGATAACTTACTACATCCTATGTTATTGGGTCAGGATGGACCATCTTATTGCAAATATTATAGCCTGGATACTGGCAGTAACCTTTGCCTACTTTGTAAATGCAGGGTGGGTATTCAGAGATAAAAGGACAACCATAAAGGAAGAACTGTCCAAGATGGTCAAATTCTTCGTGGCAAGACTTTTTTCCCTTGGAGTGGAAGAGGGGGGCCTGTTCCTTTTTGTAAATCTGCTGCACTTTAATAACATGATAGTAAAGGCGGGACTGGCAGTCATTGTAATTATCATAAATTATATATGGAGCAAGTTTTATGTTTTTAATAATTCAAAAAGAGAATATAATAAAGATATGAGTTAAAAATAATATCATATTTCATGAAGTAAAGCATAGTGGTTATATACCCTGTGCTTTATTTTTGCTTATTTCATATGATGAAACTCATGAGTTTTTAGGAGAAAGTAAAATGTTCATACTACAGATTATAATATTAATGATACTTCTTGCTTCCATATGCTTATATCTTATTGCATGGTATTATTACAAGAAATATAAATCCACGCTTGTTTGATTTTAAGAATAAAATAAACCCACAGAAGAATTTATCCAACCTCCTGCGGGTATTTAGATATAAATATTAATCTTAGATTCTGGTGGACCAAGTGGAGCAGTCCCAAACCTTTGTTGCAAAGTCCTCATAAAAATCCGGCTCATGGCAAATGAGAAGGATACTTCCGCCGTATTCTTTTAATGCTCTCTTCAATTCTTCCTTGGCATCTACGTCTAAATGGTTGGTAGGCTCATCCAACAGAAGGATATTGGTCTCTTTATTAATGAGCTTACATAAACGAACTTTAGCCTGCTCGCCGCCGCTTAGAACTCTTACCTGACTTTCGATATGCTTTGTGGTAAGGCCACATTTCGCTAAGGCAGAGCGTACTTCGTATTGGGAATAGGAGGGGAATTCACACCATAGTTCTTCAATACAGGTATTGTTCTTGGCACCGGTCATTTCCTGCTCAAAATAGCCCTTATACAGATAATCGCCCAAGGTCACCTTGCCTTCTATGGGAGGGATGAGGCCGATAATACTCTTTAACAGAGTGGTTTTACCGATACCGTTGGCACCTTTTAATACGATTTTATCACCGCGTTCCATGGCAAGAGTCAAAGGTTTTGACAGGGGCTCATCGTAGCCGATTACAAGATGTTCTGTCTGGAAGATATATCTTCCGGCGGCTCTTGCTTCTTTGAAGTAGAATTCCGGCTTGGGCTTGTCTTTGGCAAGCTCAATAACATCCATTTTATCCAGTTTCTTCTGTCTGGACATGGCCATATTTCTGGTGGAAACTCTCGCCTTGTTTCTGGCAACGAAATCCTGCAGTTCGTTAATTTCCTGCTGCTGCTTTTTGTAAGCACTCTCTAACTGGGCTTTCTTTATCTCATAAACCTCAGTAAATTTATCGTAGTCTCCCACATAGCGGGTCAGTTCTGCATTTTCTACGTGATAAATGATGTTTATTACGCTGTTAAGGAAAGGAATATCATGGGAAATAAGTATAAAGGCATTATCATAATCAAGGAGGTAACGCTTCAGCCATTCAATATGAACGGTATCCAGATAGTTGGTAGGCTCATCCAATAACAGGATATCCGGTTTTTCAAGAAGCAGCTTGCCTAAGAGCACCTTGGTACGCTGACCGCCGCTGAGTTCCGTCACATCCATGTCGATGCCGATTGCATCAAGGCCTAAAGCACGGCCGATTTCTTCTACTTTGGAATCTATTATATAGAAATTATTGTTATCAAGGGTTTCCTGTATGGTACCAAACTCCTCCATAATTGTCATAAGGGTATCAGGGTCGGCATCAGCCATCTGATTACATAAATCATTCATTTTCTTCTCCAGTTCAAAGAGATAGGAGAAAGCAGATTTTAAAACCTCTCTGATGGTCATTCCCTTTTCCAGGACGGAGTGCTGATCAAGATAGCCCACTCTGACGTTCTTAGCCCATTGTATTGTACCCTCATCGGGCATCAGCTTGCCGGTCACGATGTTCATAAAGGTAGATTTACCTTCTCCATTGGCACCGATTAGTCCGATATGTTCCCCCTTTAAAAGACGGAAGGATACATTATTAAAAATAGCTCTGTCCCCAAAGCCATGAGTGAGATTTTCAACATTTAAAATACTCATAGGTACTCCTTGCAATTTAATTCTTTCTGGTTTCTTAAAAGTCACTTAATAAATTATACATATTTTTTTAACATTTTCAAGAGGAATGTATTTGTTTCTCTTAGAAAAAATAGGCTATTTTATACTAATAATACCGATTGTTATCTTTTTTGGAAAGAAATACGAAGTAAAATATTGAATTTCTTTTCATTTTTGTGAATATCTGCTACAATAATAACGGCATGCGATAAAAAATTACATAGAATTTACATGATGGTAGCATGCTATTGCTATAATGTGTTTACCTTGCTGTTTAAGATGATTTTTATTTAATATTAGTTCAATATCATAAGAAGACAGGAGTAAAAATAAGAAAGACCGGAACGATTCCGGGAGGTATTTGATTTGATAACTTATAGCGAGATTAAGAAGATTCCACAGATTAAAACATATATTCAAAAGGCAGATGAGGCTCTTGGAGCCCTAGGATATACAGAGCACAGCTTTGCACATGTGGGTCTGGTAGCCGAAAAGGCGAAGTATATTCTGACAACAATGGGATATCCCCAGAGGACAGTCGAACTAGCTCAGATAGCCGCATACATGCACGATATCGGCAATGTCATTAACCGTGTAGACCACGCCCAGAGCGGAGCAGTTATGGCATTTCGTATTCTGGACAGACAGGGTGTGGATGCAGAGGATATTGCGGTGATTATTTCTGCTATCGGAAACCATGATGAAAGTACGGCCTATCCTGTAAATGAAGTGGCGGCAGCGCTGATTTTAGCGGATAAGACCGACGTTCGTTACACCAGAGTCAGAAACAGGGATTTTGCAAGCTTTGATATCCATGACAGGGTGAATTATGCCGTTAAAGAAGCGGAAACAATTATTAATGAAGAAAAGAATAAAATAACCTTAAGTCTGACCATTGATACGGAATTTTCTTCTGTAATGGATTATTTCGAAATATTTCTGGAGCGTATGGTGTTATGCAAGAAAGCCGCAGACAGACTAAAACTGAGATTTCAGCTGGTTATAAACGGACAGAAGGTATTATAAGTCAATAACTTGGAGATATAGTGTGAATTATTGAAATGCATAATTTACATAAGCAGTATCGTGCAGACTGCTGGCAGTCTGCTGCAAGCCTGGGATATGCATGGAGGACAGTGTTATGGAAACAGAAAGAAAATTCTTACTTAAAAAACTGCCGGAAGATCTTACAGCTTATAAAAAGAAGGAGATTGAACAGGGGTACCTTTGTACCAATCCGGTGGTCCGTATCCGAAAAAGCAATGAAGACTACTATATGACCTATAAATCCAGGTTAAACAAGACGGCGGACAGTTCTGTAGCCTTAGTTTGTGAAGAAGTGGAGCTTCCGTTGACAAAAGAGGCCTATTATCACCTGAGAGAAAAGGTGGATTTGCGGCTTATTACAAAAAGCCGCTACCTTATACCACTTACCGGTGGATTGACCGCCGAGCTCGATATATTTGAAGGAGAGCTTTACGGACTTATCTTTGCGGAGGTTGAATTTAAGTCGGAGGAAGAAGCAGCAGGATTCGTGCCGCCGGACTGGTTTTCGAAGGAAGTTACCTTTGATGACCGTTATAAGAATAACGTGCTTGCCACGACTAATAATTTAGCAGGATTAAAGATAGGACTAAAAGAAAAAGAAAGTGACTCTTAAGATAAGAAGTCACTTTCCTTTGCAACTCTGGTTTCGCTGGTATAACCATCCAGTTTATTGAATTTTAAAACTGCTTTAAAGAGATCGCCATCCAGTTCAATATCAAAGGTTCCTTCCTGTATGGCAGCAAGACTTTTGGCAATGGATAAGCCTAGTCCGCTTCCTTCTGTATTTCTTGAAAGATCACCCCGTACAAAACGTTCCATCAGCTCATCAGTGCTGATATTTAATTTTGCAGTAGAGATATTTTTAACAGAGACAACTGCCATATTATCTTCCGCACCTATACTGATATAGGCTCTTGTGCCGCTTAAGGCATATTTTACAACGTTTGAGAAGATATTCTCAATAATACGGTAGGTGCTTCTTCCATCCGCCATAATATAGAGAGGTTCCTGGGACACGGTTAATACCGGTTCAATCTTATGGTCAAGGAATTTATCTTCAAATTCACCAAGGGACTGTCTGACCAGCTCTACAAGGTTCAGACATTCAAGGTTTAGTACCAGAGCACCGGAAGAGGCTTTTGAGGCTTCTACGAGGTCTTCAATCAGAGTCTTAAGGCGCCAGGTCTTACCCGACAGGATATCCAGATAACCCTGGGCGGTTTCATTGTTCAGATTTTCTTTCTTTAATAAATCCACATAGTTGATAATAGAGGTCAGAGGCGTCTTAATGTCATGGGAGACATTGGCTATCAGTTCTGTTTTTAAACGCTCACTCTTTACTTTTTCATCTACGGCGGCAGAGAAGCCTTCACTGATGTTATTGATATCAAGAGCCAGGGAAAGAGCCGGTTCCCGCATGTCTTCTATGGGTATCTTATGGCTTAGGTCGCCGTCAGCCAGTTTTTTGGTTTCGTAACTGATAATCTTAAAATCAATTACTTGCTTAATGGTCAGATAGAATAGAAGCAGATAACCAAAGATACAGGCGGTAATGGCTATCGGTATGCGGTAAGGAAGGGAAAAAGCATACCGGTATATCAGAAAGCCCGTTGTTTCAATAATTGTAAATAGAATAATAATACCTGCAAAATGAAAGGTTATACTTCTTCCGGAGAAAAACTCCCGTATAAAGATCTTAAGCTTTAATCCAAAGCTGTGAAGATAGGAATTCGAAATCAGTATATTCTTCTTCACTCTGCGGACCAGGCTTAAAAGTGCAAACATACAAAATGGATACAGAATGGCGTACACGATCCCAAGCAGTATGGAATAGTCAAAATTATAATCCTCATGAAGGTATTTGCATAACCGTATGGAGATGGTATATAGGAGGGCAGCTCCGGCGGCAGTAAGGATCAAGCTCGATTCCGTCTTCAGCCTGTCAAAGCTTAAGAGGATAATCTGGTCGGAGTTTTTTGAATGTCCCGTAAAAAATACAGTCAATATTAAAAACAAAAGAAGCATAATGAATGAGATGGGAACCGGGTGCAGAGAGTTGGAATAATTAAAATACAATGAATTGAAGTGATGGTACATGGTTCCGAATTCATCTGCTTTATTGGGAAAGTTATTTACAATAGTGGTACAGATTATATAATCTCCCCGGTCTGTTTCCGTATGGTCTTCTCCGTTAATTACATTTCCTTTGATATAGTCAATTACCCAGCTGAGGTTCTCATCGTTCAGATACTGGTAGCTGCGGTTGACATTGGTGGCATATTTTTCTGTTTCCGTGTTGATAATGAGGTAGGCATTGTTGGTCAGCTTAACATGCTCTAAATATTCCTTCAGGGTCATCTTGTCTTTGCCGTCTTCATTTGCTTTATAGATCTTGTTCTCAAGAGCGGCAGAAGTGTAGACGGCACCGGTATCAATATTTTTTACATAATACAGAAAATTACTGTTAGTTTGGTTTAAAATAGCATTGTAGTAGTCGAACTTTTCCTGTTCGGTACTGGCATCGCTGTCCTTTTTCTTTGTTTTGGGATTGACCACCTCTTTTTCAAAGAGAGAAGAGATATCGGAAGAGGAAGGGTCAAATCCGATGCTGCCGGAATACCCTTTCTCCCTGTAGTCAACGTATACGGCTACCCTTTCCACATATTTTAAATATTTGTTTTGGAATTCCGAGGTCTCTTTAAAATCCGAAGTATTTGCAGTATAGGAATCAAGATAGTTAAAAATATGATAAGTTCCGATTGCCAGAGTCAGACCTGACAGAAACAGAGCTATATGTATCAATATTTTTATATACACGGATCCTTTGATTCTATTCATAAAAACAACCATATCCTTTCCAACGCACCTTATGTCTGGGCCGGAGGTTTCACAGGCGCAAACATGTGTGTGAATGATTTTTTCAATAATTCACACTAACGAACATTTGGCCGTCAGGCCGCTCAATGCCGGAGGTGAAATATCCTAATATTTCTCGACCTTGTAGCCGATACCCCAGGCCACTTTAAGGTATTTTGGATCTTTGGGATTGATTTCAATCTTTTCTCTTATATGTCTGATGTGAACGGCAACAATATTATCCGCACCGTAAGAAGGTTCATTCCAGATAAGCTCATAGATTTCATTGATGGAGAATACCCTTCCCTTGTTCTTAACCAAAAGTTTCAGAAGATTATATTCAATAGGGGTAAGCTTAATCAGCTCGCCGTCTACATAGACCTCTTTTCTGTCATCATTCACAACAAGTCCGCCGGATGAATAGATATTCTGTTCCTCCGATACAATACTGCCCAGCTTCGTATATCTTCTCAGGGCAGATTTCACCCTTGCAATCAGTTCCAGAGGATTAAAGGGTTTGGTAATATAGTCATCAGCACCGACATTTAGTCCAAGTACTTTGTCACTGTCCTCTGATTTGGCAGTAAGCAGTATAATTGGCAGGGTGCTGTTATTCTCTCTCAATTTCATTGTAACATGGATACCATCCATTTCCGGCATCATAATATCCATAAGAACCAGATGGACCTCCGTAGATTCAATGACCTCCAGTGCTTCTTTTCCGTTATAAGCTTTTACTATGTTATAGCCTTCGGCTCTTAAATATATTTGAATTGCATCAACAATTTCTTTGTCATCATCACAAACTAAAATAGTATTCATTGTATCTCCTTTCGTGAATATCACATCTCTGAGCGATATTCCTGAATCTATGGCTGTAAAACAAATATTCTTAAAATTCATTATATCTTATTTTGTGTAAAACATCCAGTATTTATAAATAGAATGAGAAACGTTCTTTCTTATTTATAAGATTCCCAGCTTAATCTTATCGTATTTATAGCTTTCTGTGTAGGAAAGTGTAGATTTTTTAAGACAGATATCTTATAATGTAAACCATTAGCTGCAATGGCAGCAGGGTAACTTAATAATTATGCATATCAGGTGTCATTAGAGTTATGCCGCCGGGACGGCAGAATAGAGGTAAACATGTACAAAATATTAAAAAAAGAAAACCTGGCACCCAATATTTATCTGATGGATATTGAGGCTAAAAGAGTTGCAAAATCCTGCTATCCGGGACAATTTGTCATCGTCAGGATGGACGAAAAGGGAGAACGTATCCCGCTTACCATATGTGATTATGACAGGGAAGAGGGAAGTGTCACTATCGTATTTCAGGCACTTGGTTCCTCTACAAAGCGTATGGCTGGATTTGAGGTCGGAGATGAATTCAAGGACTTTGCGGGGCCATTGGGCAATAAATCGGAACTGATAGAGGAAGCTTATGAGGAGCTTCATGAAAAGAGTATCCTGTTCGTAGCAGGAGGAGTAGGAACCGCACCGGTATATCCTCAGGTAAAGTGGATGAAGGAACAGGGGCATGAGGTAGACTGCATTATTGGTGCAAGGAACAAAGAGCTGATTATTCTGGAAGAAGAAATGAGTCAGGTCGCAAAGAATGTGTATGTGGCGACGGATGACGGTTCTTACGGCTTTAAAGGCAATGTAAATGACTGCATCAAGGACCTGGTAAACAATCAGGGAAAGCATTACGACCTGGTCATAGCCATAGGACCGGTAATTATGATGAAATTTGTCTGTCTGCTGACGAAAGAGCTTGGTATTCCTACTATTGTCAGCATGAACCCTATTATGGTGGACGGAACCGGAATGTGCGGAGCCTGCAGGCTGACTGTGGGCGGCAAGGTGAAATTCGCCTGTGTGGATGGTCCGGAATTTGACGGACACCTGGTGGATTTTGATGAATCCATGAAAAGGCAGCAGATGTATAAAACAGTCGAAGGCAGAGCCGTATTAAAGGAAAAAGAAGGGGCGACCCATAAAGGAGGCGGCTGCGGCTGCAGTGACCCTACAGATAAATAGGTAACAAATAGGTGATTTAGTGCCGTAATGGGAGGCAGAATAGAGGTATTTATGGATGTGTTAAAGAAAGTACCTGTCAGAGAACAGGATCCGCAGGTAAGAGCGCATAATTTTGAAGAAGTTTGTTTAGGATATGATGAAAAGGAAGCGAAGCTGGAAGCGAGCCGCTGCTTAAAATGTATGAATGCCAGATGTATTGCAGGATGCCCTGTTAATATTGATATCCCGGGATTTATCCGAGAGATAGAAAAAGGCAATGCGGAAGGTGCCTATAAGGTGCTGAGCAAATACACAGCTCTGCCCGCCGTCTGCGGAAGAGTATGTCCTCAGGAGACTCAGTGTGAGGAAAGATGCATCAGAGGTATAAAGGGTGAGCCGGTTTCTATTGGTAAATTAGAGCGTTATGCTGCAGATTGGGCAAGAGAGAATAATATTAAGCCGGATATGCCCACTGAGAAAAAGGATGTAAAAGTAGCAGTTATCGGCTCCGGCCCTGCCAGTCTTACCTGTGCGGGAGACCTTGCCAAGCTGGGGTATGAAGTCACTATCTTTGAAGCACTTCATGAGCCCGGAGGGGTACTGGTATATGGCATACCGGAATTTCGTCTGCCGAAGGAAACCGTTGTAAAGAGTGAGATTGAGAATGTGAAAGCTCTTGGTGTTAAAATAGAAACCAACGTAGTAATCGGAAAATCCATTACAATTGACGAACTGATGGAGGAAGAGGGCTTCCGGGCCGTATTTATCGGTTCCGGTGCGGGACTTCCAAAATTCATGGGAATACCCGGTGAAAATGCCAATGGTGTATTTTCTGCCAATGAATACCTGACCAGAAATAATCTGATGAAAGCCTTTGATACCAGCTATGATACTCCTATCGCAGCAGGACAGACAGTAGCTGTAGTAGGCGGCGGCAATGTAGCAATGGATGCTGCCAGGACAGCCCTCAGGCTCGGTGCAAAAGTATATATCGTATACAGAAGAAGCGAAGACGAACTGCCTGCCAGAGTGGAAGAAGTTCACCATGCCAAGGAGGAGGGAATTATATTCAAATTCCTGACAAATCCCACAGAAATCCTTGTAGATGACAATGGATGGGTAAAAGGCATGAAGTGTGAAGAAATGGAGCTTTTAGAGCCGGACGAATTGTCAACATCCCATAGAGATGTTGACGGCAGAAGAAGACCGGTTCCCAAGAAAGATTCAGAATTTGAACTGCCGGTGGATACGGTCATCATGTCTCTTGGAACAAGTCCTAATCCGATGATTTCTGCAACTACAAAAGGCCTTGATATCAATAAATATAATTGTATTATTGCTGATGAAGAAACCGGGCAGACTACAAAAGAAGGAGTATTTGCAGGCGGAGATGCCGTAATCGGAGCAGCCACTGTTATCCTTGCCATGGGAGCCGGTAAAAAGGCGGCTGCAGCTATTGATGAATACTTAAAGGGCAGGCAGTAACTTAATATTCACGAAGGGGTTAGTGTGAAAATTAAAAGACAATTTTTATTTTTGATTTGAGTATGCTGCAGGTTGATAGCAACCTGCAAAGCACATCACATGGAGGGTTATTATGCAATAAGTAAAAAATGATTGCTATGTCAACGATTTATTGGTATAATATGTTGTAAAACAGGCTCTATGTAAAAGGAGAGACAGGAAAAATTTGGGTACGATAATGTTAAATGCTATGATAACTATTGAGTCACAAGGAGGAGATAAGAAGTATATTATACCGTATAATACCGGCAATATATTTTTTATAGTGGCTGGCATAGGAATACTTCTCCTAATCGTATTTTTTATTCTCCATAGCAGGAAGACTAGGGCTTTAAAAGTTTTATCAGGACAAAAGGCAGAGTTGGATGAGGAATATCATTTATTGGAATTCTCCTATGAAGAAGCTGTAAATACCAGAAATCAATACCAGGCAAAGAATGAAGAACTGAAAAAGAACAATGACAAGCTTAAGAAGATAGCTTTTACGGATTTGCTGACCCAACTGCCCAACCGTTATGCTTTGACAGAACTGGTGGATAATGTCATGTTAACCCTTCGAAACGAAGAGGTAGTGGCACTGATGTATATTGATGTGGATGATTTTAAGCAGATTACGGATAATCTGGGCCATTCCTATGGAGATGAGCTGTTAATTGACATTACCCATAGATTAAAACAATCTATTGATGAGAACGATTACCTGGCAAGGCTGGGAAGCGATGAGTTTGTTATTCTGACGCAGAACTTTACCGATATCGGTGAATACGAAACTAAGATAAAGAAGATTCTTAAGGTGTTTGAATATCCTTTTGTATTATCCTTGAAAGAATATTTTGTTACAGTCAGTGTTGGTGTGGCTATGGCGCCAAAGGATGGAAAGACGACTCAGGTTCTTTTGAAAAATGCGGATACTGCCATGTACTCTGCTAAAATGACCGGTAAAAATACTTTTGCCTATTTTAAGGCAGCAATGAACGACAGAATCATGGAGAAGATACAGAATCAGTCGGAACTAAGACGTGCCATTGAGAAAAAGGAGTTCGTTGTATATTACCAGCCTCTTATTGATCTAAAGACGGATAAGGTTATAGGATTTGAAGCTCTGGTAAGATGGGAGCATGCAGAAAAAGGTGTTCTTAAACCCGCTCAGTTCATAGAGCTGTCCGAGGAAACTGGACTGATTGTGCCAATAGGCCTGATCGTAATGGAAGAGGCTTTAAAGCAATTAAAGGAATGGCAGGATAAAGGCTATAAAGACCTTACCATGAGCATTAATATATCGGTAAGACAGTTAAAGGATAATGATTTTTACCAAAAGGTAAAGGAAATCATAGAACATACAGGAGTAAATACTTCCAGTGTTGAGTTAGAGATAACGGAATCGGCCGCCCTGCAGGAAAGCGAGAGCGCCAGACATATGATTGAGGCCTTAAGTGAACTTGGAATATCCTTTGCGCTGGATGATTTCGGAACAGGTTATTCTTCCATGAATTACTTAAAGTTATATCCTATCAGCAATATTAAGATGGATAAGAGCTTTTTGGATACCTTATTTACCGATGAGTTTAATAAGAGTATTATAGAATCTACTATTGCTTTGGTGCAGAGCATGAATCTTACCGTAACAGCCGAAGGAATAGAAAGCAGTGAGCAGGAGAGCTTCTTAAAGAGCGCAAGATGCAATAAGGCACAGGGATATCTGTACAGTGAGGCGCTTCCCGCAGAACAGGCAGAATCCTATCTGCTAAGTAATTTATAAGAATGTTAAGACGGCGGGCTTGTAATATCGATGCCATTAATTCAATGTATCAAGTTCATAGTATTGCCAGGGCAGAGTATAAGAGATTATACTCTGCCTTTTTTATAGATAGCTTGGCTTTAGAAACAGATGAATTCAACGGAGGAAGTTGTATAGAAAAGTGTAATCAAAGTTTTCGTAAAGGTATCGCTTTTTTCATCACCTTTTGTTATAATATGATGAAACGGGTTTCATAATGGGGAAGTTTGTTTTCTAAATCTTTTTATTTATAGCAGCAAGTGCTTTATAATTTACTTGCTGAATCCTGTAGTAAAACTATATAATGGCGGAGTGTTTACTAACCGCGTATCTTAGGAGGTTAGCAATGGAACAAAACAATATGCAATTACAAGACCTGCCCTTCCGAATAAAGGACGGTAAATTGCAAAAGGAGAGCGGAAATCAGTTTTTATTGTCAGTGAGTGAACAAACAAGTCCTCTAACCTTTGAATTATCACGTGTAGCAGGTGTGGTGCAAATAGAAAAAAGTATATACCACCTGTGCCTTTCACAGAAAACCTCAAAGATTAGCTGCAACGGGAATCTGTGGATTCTTCCTGAAAGAAATCCCTTGGGTCTGACAGTGCTTATAAGCGGAGAAGGAAATAAAAGTGCGGAGCTCTTAGAGTCAGGGATTGAGATTAAACTGGAACCGGGTGATTACACTCTGAATCTTTATACCGGGTGGCCTGCCTGTGATGTTTTTGGTAAACGTTTATCCTTGCAAATAGAAGAAGGTAAGAAATTAGAGGATACGTTTGCCAGGTTTTACTGGGATACCTTACTTCCTTCTGTTATTGAACGGACAGATGCCTTGGACTTTGCCGTAAGTGAAGGCTATGTGCTCAGTACCTTGGAAACCGGTACATATGCAGGGACTTATCCGGATGTGGATCACGAATTTCAATGCAAGGGCCGTATTGCGTTACGAGGGGATTGCGAGTTGTCAGTTGTAGAAAGAATGATGAACCTGCAATTTAAGATGATGAGAGAAGACCCTATCGGACTTTGGAGAAACCCTTGTGCCGTTCAGCCAAGAGGGGAGAGAGAGTACCATGTGCGCAGAGACAGTCTGGACCGGTCTGCCAATGCGGAGATGTTTTTAGTTACAGGTAATGTGGAGATTTTGGAGACTGCCTGGTTGTATTATGCCACAACTAAAAATAGCAGCTGGTTACAGGCACATATAGAGGATTTAGAGGGTGCTGCATCACTTCTGGAACATCTGACGGATCGCAATGGGAAGCTTTGGTCAGACGTATTTTATGAAGACCAGGTAATAAAAGACGGTATGGAATGTATGTCGGCGGCTTTGGCAGCTCATGGACTGGGGCTATTGGCTGAATTAGAACACCATTTGGGGCGCAGGGAAGAGGAAGTCCGTTTGAAGGGGCTGGCAGACAGAATTTCTGCAACCATGGTCAAACCGGTTCCTCACGGATTTTGGAATGCGAAAGATGACCGTTTTGCAGACTGGATTGACAGAAGCGGACAGGTACATGATCATATACATTTATTAGCCAACTGCCTTCCTGTGCTCTTTGGTTACACTAACGACCAGCAGACTAAAGCTGTAAAAAATATTATTGATAAGAATTTTGAGGAATTCCAACGATTCCCCACCTTTTTATCACCATGCATCGCTGAGTACACTCCGGATGAAATCGGGAGCGGCGGACCCTACGATTTATGTGCTGCCGGCCGCTACTGGTGCTGGGATGCTGCTTATTGGGCTTCTCTTGGCAGAGGGGATGTTCTGTATAATCAGCTCCTTCAAGTTGCTGCGCAGGCAGAGCTGGATGAATTCCATATGGGGGAACGATATGACATGAACCATGTATATTATCAGGATGATAAGAACTGGCATGGTGCGGCGTATTACTATGAATACCCCTGTGTTTACACCTGGGTACTAATGCAGGAATTCTTAGGGCTGCGTCCGGGGCTGGATGTGGATTTAGACATTCGTCCAACCCTTAATCAATATGGAAAAATAACAGCGGAAAACTACGGTGTTGAGTATAAATATAAAGCCGATGCGTTTTCCATAAAAAATATTGGGACACACAGCCAAAAAATGAGATTTAATCTGGAGGCACTGTATCGGGATAAGGAATTGTATACAGAAAATGGACCGCTTTCAAAAGAGAAGGTTTATATACTGGGGGCTGGCGAATCTTTGAGTATACATATCGAACTTTAAATTGAACTTTGAATTTAGACTATAAATTGAAATCAATGATTGGAGGTAAGAATTATCAAACTGCTGCCAGTTTGGTTATTCGTGATAACGTATGAAGCTTGGGATAATAGCTAATTTTGAGGATGATAAATTTACGGAAGAACCTTTTCGTGCAGCCAATGAAAAAGGGTTGGAGTTTTTAGAATTTTGCATTAACGTAGGAAAGGACATTAATTCCTATATTTCAGATACACCAAAGTTAAAAGAATATTTAGATAAATATAATCTTTTTGTGGGCAGTGTGGGAAGATGGGGAAGCACCAGAATATTAGATGACGGGTCAAAGAATATACCGGAAATGGATAATGAAAAAGCACTTATTAAATGGTGCGGTGAAATTGGCTGTGGTGTATATGTTACCGGCTGCAATTATATCGAAACACTTTCCCTTTATGAGAACTGTACCGCTGCTATTAAGTATTTTGAAGAGTTAATTGCCTATGGTAAAGAATATGGGGTAAAGATTGCCGTTTATAATTGCAGATGGAATAGTTTTGTTCATTCTGACCCGGCCTGGAGCATTATTTTAGGTCATCTTAAGGAGCTGTATATTAAATACGACACTTCCCATTGTGTGTATCATGATGGGGATTACCTGTTAGAAACAAAGACATGGGGACATCGTTTTGCACATGTTCATATCAAGGGCAGCCTTATTATCGGCGGCCAGCGTTATGATGACCCGCCGGCAGGAATGGACCAGATAAACTGGGGCGCATTCATGTCTACCTTGTATGCCTGCGGATATAACGGTACATTAAGCATAGAACCTCACTCTGAAACCTGGCAAGGAGAAATCGGTGAAAAAGGCCTTGATTTTACAATTGAATATATGAAAAAATTTATATTCTAAAATAAAACGGCTTCCTTAAAGGGGAGCCGTTTTATTTCAGAGAAATTCTTTGGATAACGCAGGCAGAAACTTGTGTATGAATTATGCTTTTTAATAATTCATACTAAGAACCATGCATTTTGCAACACGCCTCAAGTTTGTGCCGAGGATAACGCAGGCAAAAACTTGTGTATGAATTATGCTTTTTAATAATTTATACAAAGTTAACTCTTTTTTTGGAAGGTTGGCATGTCGCAATTGTGCAGTACGCCTCTGCTAAGGTAGAAGAACAGGAGGGAAAGAAAAGCCTCCCATAAGCTTAAGACGATTAAGCCTGAATAAAAGTGCCCTGCCATATAAAAGATAAAAGCGGCGACGATACCCGGGGCCATAGTAAATATGATGAAAAGTAAATACATTATGATTAAAAATCCCTGGCTTATTACATCCTTAAATATTCTTTGGGAGAGTAAATTACCTGAGACTAAAAATACGGAGAACAGGCTTCGTATCAGGGCGCAAAGCAATAATAGTTCAAAGCTCCAGTTCGTGAAAAGCAGAGCGGGTAGAAACATAAGAACACTTTCAATTATGTGCTTTGCAATGACTTCACCATTGCTCCAGATGATTTTCTGAAAGGATGATTCAGGTATCATATAGATATAATGGGTGTAAAGTTCTTTCAGTCCTCTGCCCGTGCCGATAAAAAAGCTCTGAAGATACATAGAGATAGCCAGAATCAGAATGGGGCTGATACTATCTTTGGCAAAGAAAGCGATAACATTGGCGCCGGCAATCATAACCAGAGAGCCGCCATCCAGTATAAAGAATCGATTATTTCTGGAGGATTCCAACAGATGTTTATAAAAGAATGCCTCTGAACCCAACCCTTTCATGGCCCGGTTCACCTTCGATACCTTCTTGGGAGCTGTAGCCAGTGCGTTAAAGTCCCCTTCCTTCATAGCCCTTTTCTTTTCAAAGGCAGCCTGTGTGGCAACCAAAACGTCTTCATAGTAATCCGAATGGTACAATATAATAACAGCTAAAAACAAAATTCCTGTAAGCAGTGTAAGCAACAGATTTATACCCATACCTGCCATATCTCCCGCCAGGTAATTCCGAAGACCTTCCGTAATCCAGCCGCCAATAGGAAGGAATTTAAGCGCTCCCTTTTCCACTGAGGACATCAAGGCTGTTTTAAAATCTTCGCTTTGCTGATAATTACGGATAAAATATAGCAGGAATATTACAAAAGGAATAACAGATATTACTTTTATGAGCTTTTTTCGGTTCTCATGCTGGCTGGATAAGGTATAAATCGCCAGAGACATAAACTCAAACAGGAGAAGCGCCATAACAAAGCCGGCAAAGAATAATAACAGATCCAGGGTTGTAAGCCCCATAGCGGTAAAGGTAGTCCCCTGCATCAGCAGAAAGATTCCGCCTAACAAGCTTTTACCTGCCTGTGAGCAGATTCCGTATGCCAGTATGTGTTTGGGATTGGCAGGCGAGCAGAACAGAAGGTTCACGTCACTCATATCAAAGAAACTGCTTCCGGAAGAGAGGCCCTTTGAGACAGCCGTAAAATAAAACATGACCAGATATAAAGCAAAAAATATAAAAAGCCAGATTGTTTTTCCGGAGGCAAGCTGTGGATTCGGAGATATAATAGAAGATAACAGCGAATACACAAGAAAGGCAATTGCAAATAAATAAAGGATAAGCATGCCGGGCTTATGAAAAAGCTGTTTCAATTTATTTCTTATAATTCTGGACATTAAAAAAAGAATACTGTTCATAAGTTCCTCCTGCTTTTTAAATGGTATTCCCTGACTCCAAAGTGCCTTCAGTAATAGCAAAATAAATGGATTCCAGACTGTTCTTGCTGTCAATATCCTTTTTGTTTCTGGTTTCCATGATACTGCCGTTTTTCATAATATACACGGTATCCCAGGCTTCCTCTATGCTGTCGATCATATGGGTACTGATAAGCACGGAGTTGCCTTCATCACGCAGACCGGCAATTAATTGCTTCAATTCCCGGATGGCATGAGGGTCCAGACCTACAAAGGGTTCATCAAAGATAACTGCCTTAGGCCGGGGCAGCAGTGCACAGCAGATACTGACCTTTTGCTGCATGCCCTTTGACAGCTCCTGGCCAAGCTTGGCCTTCTTATCCGTCAACTCGAAGCGGGTCATAAGCTCATTCCCATATACTTCCCAATCCTTCAGGCGATAAGCTCTGGCTATAAACTGTAAATGTTCCTCCACCGTTAACATCGGGTACATAGCGGGAAATTCCGGGACATAACCTAATAACCGCTTAGCCTCCAGGCTGTGATTATCAAAACCGTTGACCTTGATGGAACCTTCAAAACGCAGCAGGCCGCAGATACATTTAATCAAAGTGGATTTCCCCGCTCCATTGGCTCCAAGCAGTACGCTTAACCCCCCGTCTCCGGCCTCCAGATTAACATCATTGTTGGCAAGCATACTGCCGTACCTCTTTGTAACATGCTGAACCTGTATCATGATAACTCCTTTCGCATATGAATGCTTAATCGTTGTTGAAAAATTAGTATATGTAACCAGGAATGCAATAACGGACAGCCTGACTGCTTCATTGAATTAACGGAATATAACTAAGCCAAGTTATCACATATGGTAATATTATACATTATATATAAGGATAAGTATAGCGGAAACATACAGAGCTTCTAGTATTTTTCAAATCTTTGTCAAGGCAGCAGGAAAGCAGTTAAAACTTTTAACGGGACTGCTGCAGAATGAAGCTTGTATATTTCATTTTGCGGCAGTCCCGCTGTATTTTTAAAAACTAATGAGTGGTTATACTTTCTTTGATGTTCGGATTATCTCAATAATTCTTGCCGTACTATCTCCGTCTTCAGGCCTGAATTTCACGGTAACTGTTTGCTTGCCCTGGTATAATTCCCTGGGAATCAGGCAGGACCTTTCCGTTAAAACGCGCCAGGATTTATCTCCTATGACCTCATGGGAAAGCTCTGCATTATTAACTTCCACATAAAAGCCACCTTTGCAGTTACCCGGCATATAACTGAACTGTAAGCAGGTGTCCTCGGTGTTGCTGACCTGTAATTCATAGCTGAACCATCCCCCGTTCTTTGCGAACCGGTAATGAAAACCGTCCCGGTCCCCTGATTCCGTGTCTTTGCCCAGGATATGATGGGAAAGTTCATATTGGTCGTTTCCGATTTGGATACTGTCTATTTCGGCTGCTTTCACCAATTCGGAATGCTGTTTTTCCAGGATATATTTCTGCAGTTCCTCAGAGTTTTCTTCCACCAGTATCCAGTAGATTCCGTATCTGTTGGTATGCTGCTGAAAATGAGGCGTAAACACAAGTCTGTTATCTTCATCGGTTCCTTTTAGCCGGAATTCCATTTTGCCTTCCGTTTTAACCAGATTTTCACTCAAATGGTTCTTCCAGCTTGCGATGTCCATGTTTTTGATAACAAGATAATCTTTGATAAGCATGGATTTCTTCGGTATCTTAACCTGTACGCCGGTGGTGGATTCCTCCATTTCTTCGGTTCCCAGGCCGGCACTTAAAACCACCGGACCATAGGTAAAGGCAACGGCATTTGCATTATCCGGCAGAGCGGAATAACGGATTTCTATTTCAAAGATTATTTCCACTACATCCTTGTCTTCCCAGGTGCGGCTGATGCAGGCATATTCGTTCTCAAGATAATAGGAGGCGGGTGTATGGTTTATGCTGATACTGGTACCCTTTGACCAGTCCGGGATTCTCAGGCACAGGGTGAACGCAGCCGCCTCCTCTGTATGGACGCTGAACGTTACTTTATCCGTATTAGGAATGCTGCCCTCCTGAGAAAGGAGAAGCTTTTTTTCAGTCCAATTTACGGAGGAGGAAAAATACATATTTACAAAAAGTTTATCCTCTTTAAAGAAATAAAGACTGTCATTTAATTTTGAGAAGTTTTCCATGCCTGTGCCGGTACAGCACCAAAAGTGCTCAAAGGGGTGGCTGTATACTTTAAAGTATCCGGTTGCCATGGGCTGAAAGTAGGTTGTCATACCCGTCTGAGGGTTTTGGGAGGATAAAATAGCATTTATAAAAGTAGTCTCATAAAAATCCGCATATCTCTTTTCTCCCGTAATCTGAAACAAAGCTCTTGTCATCTTCAGCATGTTATAGGTATTGCAGGTCTCACAATTGGCCTCGGTCCTCTCCGCATCCAGAATGTCCGGTTCCCCGAAATGTTCCCATTCACTGTTTCCGCCGGTCACGTAGCTGTGGTTTTTCGTTACCATATCCCAGAATTCCCTGCAGGCCTCCAGATAATATACTTCCCTTTCTCCATAGACCAGATAGCGGTTAAGTGCCCCCAGGAATTTGGGTATTGTGGTATTTGCGTGTCTGTTATTGAGAATGTCCTTACCGTCGTGGATTTGCTCGAAAAGCTTAATTTCATCAAATTTATGAGCGGCTGTGGCATGATTTTCATTTTTGGTTATTTTGTAGAGCTCATACATGCAGTCATTCATACCGCCGTATTCAACCGACAGTACCTTGTTCCGGATTTCTGGTGTCCATCTGCCGGTTCTTTCAAAGACCCAGTCTCCAAGGCTGTTCAGGATTGCCAGGGCGGTCTCGATTTTTGACAGATTATATACTGTAATCAGGCCGGAAATAATCTTATGCATGGTATACCAGGGTACCCATACCGGCTTGCCTGTTTCAACTCTGTCAAAGAATTCTTCCGGGAATGCGCTGAGGTATCCGTTTTCGAATTGGCAAAGAGAAAGTTCCTCCATTAAATATTGCAGCCGTTTATAAATTGTATTATCATCAGTTGAAGCGCAGGCCTGGGCTAATGCCGACAGATAGTGGCCTAAGGAATGACCGCGGATTTCCGTGGCTTCCCATCCTCCATAGCTCTCTGCATTGGGCGTGAGGCCTTTTGTCAGGCGAAAATAGGATAATAGCCTGTCACAGTCAAAGGACATTAAATAATCAATTTCTTTCTGAAATGCATTTTTTAAATAAGGGTCATTAAGCTTTACCTGAGATAACAAAAATGGTTTAATCATGATAAAAACTCCTTTTATCTATTTTGGAAACAATGTCGATTTTAGTATAATAAACTCCGGCAGCTAATGAAATAGTTTAAGTACAGAATAGGTGGTAAAAAGTCAGATGATGTATTTAATGCCGGTCGGAATAGGTAACTTTTTAAAGAAACGGTCGGATTGCGCAATTGTATGCGGTCTGCCTTTTTTATATTATAAATGTAAAAAGAACTGCTATTTTCTGGTTAGTCAGCGGTCGGATTGCAGCAGGAAAACTTCATGTAATTAACGGGGAATTGTGGATGTTCTTTGCCTCGGGAACCACAGGAGAATGGAACAGTGTTCAGTGCCGGATGATGAAATATATCGGAAATCCCATGAACAGGACAGATTGGGAGAGGTCTGTCCGTGATCTGAAAGAGGATGGAAGTTATCTTTGTGAAACCGGTATCTCCCTTAATATGACATACTTTGAGCGGAACGGAGAACATTATCTTGTATGGGCTCAAAGAGATGTAATTGTCTTTCATGCCAAATCTTCCGAAAAGAGCTTGAGGCATATGACTGCAAGGACGGTGCACTGGGCGGCGGGGGGAACTCCCATATTATTTATGACAGGAGAGAGGGAATTGAAGAAAGAATACAGGAATGTTACGGCATCTATTGAAGTAAAAGAGACAGAAGAAAACTCTTGTGCCTATTTATTTGCATACTTTACCGGGAATGTCCCGGAGGAAGAGCGTCTGTTCTACGGCGTAAGCAGAAACGGTTTCGACTTCCGTTCACTGAACAACGGCAATCCGGTCCATGCTTCCTCCCTGGGGACGGGATGTATACGCGATCCCTTTATATTCAAAGGCGAGGATGGTTTTTATTATATTCTGGCCACCGACATGAAGTCATCCCTTGGCTGGTCCGGCAATCATGCCATTATCATATTTAGAACGAAAGACTTTGTAACGATTTTGGATAGTACCAGAATAGATTACCGGAACTTTCAGGCAACCTCAGACTGTAACCGTGCCTGGGCACCCCAGGCCGTCTGGTGTCCGGAAAAGAACGGTTATATGGTATATCTGGCTATCCGGAAGCAGGATGATGAGCTGGGGACCGTTATGTGGAGGCATTATACGAAAGATTTAATGGAGCCTGCCTCCTATATGGAGCCGGAATTGATGATGAAAGCTCCAAATGGTGTAGACGGGGCAATTGACGGTGATATTATATATGACCATATCAATGCCAGGTATATTATGTATTATGACGGTAAAAGGATAGCCGCCGCCTCTTCTCTGAGCGGTGAGTTCAGCTGCATCGATCCGAATACGGGCTCGGAATATGAGCGTGTTCCCATGTATACGGCAGAAGGCGTGGACATGGGAGTGGAAGGCTCCAATATCTATAAAATCATCGGAAAAGACCAGTGGATTATTGCCGCTGACGGGACACCCTTTAACGGAGGCCGTTATGCACTGGCGGAGACAAGGGATTTTATACATTACCGCCAGCTGAATGAGGAAGAATATTCTTTTGATTTCACACCAAGACATGGGTATGTGATACCGATTACGGAAAGCCAGTTAAGAAAGCTCTTCCATGCCTACGGAGAGGTAGAACTGACAGAGAGAATAGAGGTCATGTAGCGGCGGAGAGAACTGGAAATAAGAGTTTAAGGCGGGAAGCAGGGGGAATTTCGTTAAGAAATTGATTTTACCGTCTTAATTTTAAAAATTTAATTTGGAAAAAATGCCGAAAATATCTTGTGGAAAACGGTTTCATATATTATACTTAGGTATTGATAGGAAGTCGATAATTCACAGGAGAACTTATGGGAAAAGAAAGAGTCAGTATCTATCGTATAGCCAAGGAAGCAGGTGTTTCTCCGGCAACCGTATCGCGCGTATTGACACATAGCGCAAATGTCAGCGATGAAAAAAGAATAAAGGTAGAAGAATTAATTCAAAAATATGATTTTAGTCCCAATGCAATGGCTCGTGGATTGAGCAGTACTCAGTCAAAAATTATCGGATTGCTGGCTCCGGATATCCGCAATCCCTTCTATGCAACTCTTGCAGTAGAGTGTGAGCGTGCGGCCAGTGAGAGGGGATATATCCTTTTGCTCAGCAATTCCATGAATAATATGGAAATGGAAGAATATCATCTGCAGAAAATGTTTGAACAGCGAGTGGATGCGCTGATTCTCATGGGTGGTAAAGTAGATGAATTTGTTTCGGATGAAGAATATGTTGAAAAGATGAACCAGATTGCCGATTCAACTCCCGTGGTAATAACCGGTAAATTGGACGGAAGTGACTGTTACCAGGTCAACATTGACGAAGCACAGGCTATGGATATTCTGATGGAATATCTGATTAGTAACGGACACCGGAACATTTGTATTATGGGCGGCAGAAAGAACGTAAATTCCACCTATGTAAAACGTATCCGGTACCGCAGCAGTTTAAGAAAATATGGAATTCCTTTTCGGCCGGAATATGTGGTGGAAACCCAGGGGTATAGTCTGGAAAGCGGTTTAGAGGCCATGGATGAGATGTTTGCGAGTAATATAGAATTACCAAGTGCGATAATTGCCATAAACGATTTTACCGCCCTTGGAATTGTACAATCCATCCGTCAGCATTCTTACCGAATCCCGGAGGATATCTCCGTAGCAAGCTTTGATAACACTTTTATTGCAGATGCCTGTACACCGCGTTTGACCAGTATGGGCTACAATTACGATAAATTCGGTGATGCCCTGGTTGAAACTGCAATTGCGGCACTTGAAGGAAAGAGTCCGCTTAAATTACAATTAATTCCGCCTGAATTGGTAATAAGAGAATCCTGCAGGAATATCGGGCAGTAAATTTTAAGGACATAAGATGACAGGAGCATCAAAAGCCCCGTTTTAATATGTTTCAGGCAATTTGCACAGAGCAGAAAGAACGAATCTGCCTTGGAACCAGCAAATGCGCTTTAAAATCAGCGCAGAGTCTTTCTGCTCTGTACAAATTTCCGTCCCATTGCGAAAAACGAATCTTTTGCCGCTCAAATCACAAGATATAGAACGATTTGTTAAATAAATTCAGTTAAGAACCTATTAGAGTGCAAAATGCACAATAATTGGTTCTTTATTTTTGGTTTCTCTTCGTGTTTATGTCTAAATATTTAAAAAAAGTTAATAATATTTGTTGACAAATTACAAAGGATGAAATATAATGATTTATATGAAATGGGTTTCAAAACTCAGAAACATACATTAAATATTACTAATAAGATAGTTGTTTTTTCATGTTATTACGTAAAAATTGTTGTTTAAAGTTGAAGAAATTCTTTTTTTAAAAAAATTATGAAACCGATTTCAAAACAATCAAAAGGAGAATGATGTGAGAGTGAAGAAGAACAGAGTAGGGGAGGCAGTGTATAAGACTCCTAAAAAACCCTTATGGAATATATTGAAAGATAGCAGGACATTGCTGTTGATGTGTTTACCGGCTATTGTATTCTTTGTAGTCTTCAGCTATTGCCCGTTGCCGGGTGTTTATATTGCGTTTACAAATTATAACTTCAGAGATGGCATTTTTGGCAGCCCTTTTGTAGGATTTAAGAATTTTGAATTTTTGGTAAAATCCGGAGAACTGTGGCATCTGACGAAAAATACCGTTTTGTATAATCTGGCATTTATTGTTATCGGGAATATTTTTCAGATTGCCTTGGCGGTCATGCTGAATGAAATCCGCAGCAAGTGGTTTAAAAAGGTATCCCAGACAATTATGTTCCTGCCTTATTTCATTTCCGCAGTTTTAATCGGAGCTATTGCTTTTAATATTCTTAATTATGATACCGGTGCATTGAATACGGCAGTTAAGGCCTTTGGAGGAAATCCTCTTAAAATCTACAGCAGTGCAGGAATTTGGCCTTTTATTATTGTTTTCTGCCAGTTATGGCAGTCAACGGGATACGGCTCCGTTGTATATTTTGCCTCTATTTGCGGTATCGATTCAAGCATGGTGGAGGCTGCCGAGGTAGACGGTGCCAGCAGCTGGCAGCGAATCCGTTATATCATTCTTCCGAGCCTTAAACCTACCTTTGTTATTCTGCTGCTGTTCTCCCTCGGAGGAATTATGAGAGGTAACTTTGGATTGTTCTGGAACCTGGTTGGTAATAATTCGCAATTGTTTTCAAGTACGGATATTATTGAAACCTCTGTATACCGTATGATGATGTCACAAAATAATTTCTCCACATCATCCGCAGTCGGTCTGTATCAGTCTATTTTTGGTTTTGCCCTGGTTATGGTAAGCAACTGGCTGGTAAAACGGATTGATCCGGATTACGCATTATTTTAGGAGGTTGAAGAAAAATGGAAAAAAGCAAAACAAAAATAAAGCAGAGTGCAAGCACAATCTTCATCAAGTTGATTTCGTACATCGTTATTGTGCTGTTTACAGTAATGTGTCTTCTACCGTTTATTTTGATTATATCAGCCTCGTTTAGTACGGAAACTATTATCAATAAGGAAGGCTTCGGGCTTCTGCCCAGAGGCTTCACCGTTTCCTCTTACGAGTGGGTGTTCCGTTATCCGAAGATGATAATCGGATCTTATGCTGTAACAATCATTATGGCCGGCTGCGGTACGGTTTTGGGTCTGTTCCTTATAGCAATGACCGGTTATGCACTGCAGAGAAAAGACTTCTATTTTAGAAATATGCTGTCATTTTTTATATACTTTACCACGCTGTTCTCAGCAGGTATGGCACCTACCTTTATCTGGGTGTCCAGATATCTCCATCTGAAAGGAAGCTATATGGCTGTGTTTTTACAGCTGTTGATGACACCATGGCTGATTATTCTGATGAAGAATTTTACCAAATCGGTGCCCTTTGAGATAACAGAGTCCGGTAAGATAGACGGAGCCGGTGATTTTAAGATTTTTATATCTTTGATTTTTCCTATGTTGAAACCGGCGCTTGCAACGGTAGGCCTTTTCCTGGCTTTGGGCTATTGGAATGAATGGTATCAGTCCTCTTTATATCTTGGGTCTGCGGTTACTTATAAGCCGTTGCAATATTATCTGTATAACATAATTAATCAGGCCAATGCGTTAAAAAGCTCTCTGGCAGGCGCTAATATCTCTATAACCAAGCTGCCTTCCAATACGCTGAAAATGGCTACGGCCGTAGTGGCTACCGGTCCTATCGTATTTTTGTATCCTTTTGTGCAGAAGTATTTCATTTCAGGTATTACAATTGGGGCAGTGAAAGGCTGATGTGGATTCCATAGCATGGATTCATATAAATAATATTATCAGAGGAGGATTTTTAATGAGAAAGAAAGGCATGACAAAACGTATTATGGCGTTGATTCTTTCAGTAATCATGTTACTGAGTCTTGCTGGGTGTAGCGGAGGCGGTAATAAAAACAACACCGATAACTCAACCACTACTAATCAGGGAAGCAGCGATACAGGAAGTAAAGATACAGCAATTGATACTTCCAAACATGAAGTAATTAATTTTTTGGTACTTGGTAACAAGCCTACAAACGGAAGACTGGAAGCTATGTTAAAAGAGCTTAACAAGATACTTACCGAAAAGGTCAATGCGGAACTTCAATTAACATATGTAGAGTGGGCTGACTGGCAGACACAGTATAATGTACAGCTGTTAAGCGGGGATACTTCCCTTGATATCATAACAACTGCTACTGACTGGCTTTATGCATGGGAGAATACCCAAAAGGGAGCTTTCCTGCCTCTGTCCGATGACATGCTGAAAACTTATGCACCTAAGACTTATGCACAGGTTAGTGCTGATAATGACTGGGATATCTGCAAATATAACGGAGAAGTTTATTTTATTCCGGAAGATCACTATACACAGTATACCAACCATGGTATGTTCTACCGCGGAGACTGGGCAAAAGAAGCAGGGTTAGCCGATGGAACAGTAAGCAAGTTCGAAGATCTTACAACTTATTTTAAATATATCAAGGATAATAAGGAAGGCGTAATTCCCTGGGATGCAAATAAAGGATCAGGCGAAATACTCAGTGCTTATATTCAATCCCATACAGATTTTCGTACTTTAATTGGTGTAAATGCAGGAAATTATGCATTCTGGGCTACAAAACCCGGTGATGCTACCGTATCAGCTCCTATGATGGAAGATGATACAATCTATGCAGCAGCAGATTTAATGAAACAGTGGAATGACATGGGAGTATGGCGTGAAGATGTTCTGAACTACGACGGAGACAGCAGAGAAGAATTATATGCCGGAACTACAGGAGCTGACCAGCACCACAGCCAGACTTTCTATTCACAGGTTAAACCTAATATGGATATCAAACAGCCTGGTTCTGATGCTAAGATGTATGCTTGGGGATCTGAAAATAATAATATTGCCAAGGACTTAAAAACTCATGGTGCAGCTGCAATCAGTGCTAATTCCAAACATCCGGAACGTGCTTTAATGGTATATGACCTGCTTCGTAATGACGAGCAATGCTATCGCTTAATTAATTATGGTATTGAAGGCACGGACTATATCATTACTGATGACGGTAAACTGGCTTATCCTGATGGATATGACTCAAGTACAGATGCTCTTGGTGCTGATTATTGGTGCGGACGTAATGACGATCTGGAACTGGTCAACAGCTTCAATTGGTCCGGCCAGACAGATATGATTGCAAACCTTAATAAGATTGCTTATGACTATGAATATGAAAACCTGATTATTAACAAAGATAAAATCGACACAGCACAGGCTGCTATTGCAAGTGTACTTTCAGAGTATATACCGCAGCTGGCATGGGGCAAGTTTGATGATCCTAAAGCAAAAATTGATGAGATGAGAGCTAAGATTAAAGCTGCCGGTTATGATGATGTAAAGGCATCCATTCAGGCTGACCTTGATGCTTTTAAGCAGGCTCAGGGAAAATAATATAGCTTTTTCAAAGCATATTTTATAATTGGTTGTTACCAGAACATGGGGATACCAAAGTCTGCAACGACAGAATGTGCAGGATTGGTATCCCTGTTTTAAATAGTATGAATAAAAAATTCTTTCCGAAAATGGCAGTATTAAATATATGGGCAGTTATAAAGCCCGGACAGGAGGAAATGATGCACCAATTTGAAATTCGGGATGAGTTTTATCTTGACGGAAACAAAATAAAGATAATCTCCGGTGGCATGCATTATTTTCGGGTAGTACCGGAATATTGGCGTGACCGCCTTGAAAAATTAAAAAAATTGGGATGCAATACGGTAGAAACCTATATTCCATGGAACCTTCACGAGAAGGAAAAGGGACAATTTGACTTTACAGGAATTTTGGATATTGTTCGTTATGTAAAAACTGCCCAGGAACTGGGACTGATGGTAATACTCAGGCCTTCGCCTTATATTTGCGCTGAATGGGAATTCGGAGGACTTCCCTACTGGCTGCTAAAAGAAGAAGGTATGAGACTGCGCTGTATGTATGCGCCTTATTTGAAACATGTAAAAGAATATTATGAGAAACTGTTTGAGGTAATTGCGACCTTACAGATAACCCATGGCGGTCCGGTAATTATGATGCAGGTTGAAAATGAATACGGCTATTATGGTGACGACAGGCCATATATGGAATATATAAAGCAGCTGATGCTTGACAATGGCTGTGAGGTACCTTTAGTGACTTCCGACGGTCCCTGGGGGGATGCCTTTGAATGCGGCAAGATAGATGGTGTCCTGCAGACAGGCAACTTCGGCTCAAAAGGAAAAGAGCAATTTGCTCTTATGCGAAAAACTATCGGGAATAAACCCTTGATGTGCATGGAATTCTGGGTGGGCTGGTTTGATAATTGGGGAGTAGAGTGCCATCAGACCGGTGATATTAATGAGCATGCAAAGGATCTTGATGATATCTTATCGGAAGGTCATGTTAATATCTATATGTTTGAAGGGGGTACCAATTTTGGATTCACAAGCGGTGCCAATTATTATGATGTATTGACACCGGATATTACTTCTTACGATTATGATGCCTTACTTACGGAGGATGGAAGGATTACTCCGAAGTATGAAGCGTTTCAAAAGGTTATCAGTAAGTATACTGAAATTCCTGAGATGGAACTGACGACCGAGATAAAAAGGAAAGCCTACGGAACCCTGGAGATTACCAGAAGAACAGGACTTTTTGAGAATCTTCCTAATCTCGTGCTGCCAGTAGAAAATGTGGTGCCACAGTCCATGGAAGCATTAAACCAGGGCTATGGATATATCCTGTATGAAAGTGCTTTAAAACATGAAGGAAATATTGAAAAAATCCGTCTTTGGGGAGCAAATGACAGGGCAAATATATTTATAGATGAAAAACCGGTTCTTGCTTTGTATGACAGGGAACTGTTGTCAGAGCATGAATTTGAAAATCCCTTGGAAAAAGGTAAAAAGCTGGATATTCTGGTGGAAAATATGGGGCGTGTTAATTTCGGACCGGCATTGGAGCACCAGCGCAAGGGAATAGACGGAGGGGTACAGATTAACGGGCACCAGCACTACTATTGGAAACAATACTGTCTTCCTATGGAAGACCTATCTGCACTCGACTTTGAACTTCAGGCGAAAGAGGGAACTCCCGGATTCTATGAGTTTACTTTTGAAGCAGATGAAACGGCGGATACCTTCCTGGATTTTTCGGGATGGGGGAAAGGCTGTGTACTGGTAAATGGTTTCAACATCGGACGCTTTTGGGAAATCGGACCCCAGAAACGCTTATATATACCGGCACCACTTTTGAAAACAGGTAAAAATACTATTCTGATTTTTGAAACGGAAGGGAAACATACAGATACTGTCACTCTCTGGGATGAACCGGATTTAGGGTAAGCTTATGTATTATGAGATAAATGGAAATATCCTGCCGCAGATTCGTCTGGTAGATATGGCGGTTTTGGAGCCGCCGTATGTACATCGAAAAAGACAGGCAGATGAATATATTTTATACATCATGAAAAAAGGAACACTGTATCTGCAGGAGAATGGAATAAATTATGAATTAAAAGCCGGAGATGTACTGCTGCTGGATACGGACTTCATGCATCAGGGACTGAAAGCATCAAATTGTGAATATTATTATATCCATTTTCGGCATCCGGAGATTGTCCGCAGACAGGAAGATGCGGTTTTTATGGAGGTTTGCCTGCAAAATAGAAGTGAATCCCTCCAGGAGGACAGCGGTTCCTATAAGATTTATCGGGATTCCTGGCTCCAGTTTCCAAAGTTTATAAGTCTGCAGAATGGAAATACCTATATTCAAGTGATAAAACTGATTCAGGAAGCGGTAGATCAGAACCGGAATCAGATGGAGAATTATAAGATGTCCTGCTCCTGCAGGTTCATGGAAGCTCTTGTGGAAATTGCCAGAGAAGCTCTATCTTCCAAAGTTCTAAAGCAAATGCCCGGGATTTCAAGGTCTTATAAAAATATCCATGAGCTCCTGAATTATCTGAATACGAATTATTACAAAGAAATATCAAGCAGTTTAATTGAAGAAACCCTTTCCTGTAATTTTGACTACCTGAACCGGGTATTTAAGAAAAATATCGGAAAGACAATTTTTGTATACCTGAATGAAATACGGATTCATCACGCGAAGGAGCTAATTGCCACAACATCTATGAAAATTATGGCAATCGGCTATCGGGTGGGCTTTCAGGATGAATGTTATTTCAGCAAAGTTTTTAAAAAATATACGGGGATGTCCCCCGGACAGTATGAAAAATTAACATCCCATATTGAAGTAGAAAAAGCCGTTGCAATACAATAGTTATGTATTGCGGCGGTTTTTTAAATTCGAAAGAAACCTTGTATTTAAAAGCAAATCCTCACTGAGATTTCATTTATAAAAAGTCGCTAAATTACAATTGAAATAGGGGATTTACATTGTATTCTGTCGGGAATGGATTATCATAATAATTAGTTACGTCCATAATTAATTTGTAGAATGAAAGGATAGGGGAAAGGGAAATGAAGCTGAATTTTGAGACTTCTATTATAAGAGATGCAAGCATTATCTCATTGGGTACGGAGGACTGTACGGTAATGTTTGGTAAGAGCGGAGGCGGGATAACACTGCCTCAAATCAAGGGCTCCGGTAAACGCTATGTTGTAGGTGACATTGAGGTGCTGGAAGAGCATTCCGTGGCAATGATGTTCCGGTGTTTTGTACCTGGAGCGGAAAAGGAAAGAATATTTATGCGCTTTGGCTTATTGCCGGGGTTTAAGACAAGGATATGCCTGGATCTGAATCTTCTGGATAACAGCACGATATTTACCAACCGCACCGCCGGTACACTGAAACTGGTTGTCCATGGCAAGCGCACGGATATTAATGAGGTGGACAGATTTGAACTGGGAATTGAAGATACCTTTCAGGATGTGAAAGTAAGGCTTTCGGATTTCTTCCTGACCGATGAAAAACCAGAGGAATTCCCGCTTCCCGAAAAGAAAATGGTGGATGAGTTTGGGCAATGGAAAGAGAAGGAATGGCCGGGAAAGATTCATTCTCTGGAGGAACTAAAGACGAAATTAAAAGCTCTTGAAGGGGAAGCAGAATATTCTTTTCCTGAATGGAACCGGTGGGGCGGCGATGCCGGCCGAAAATTAAAGACAGGTACCGGTTACTTCTCGACCTTTAAATCAGAGGACGGACGCTGGCATCTTGTGGACCCGGACGGCTGTGATTATTTTTCCCTTGGACCCTGCGGAACGAATCCAGGCGACCAATGCCGTGTTGATAATTTTGAGCAGGTGTGCGACTGGCTCCCTGAAACGGACGCCCCTGAATATAAGGAGCTGTATCAGATAGGAACCAGGCGCCGTACAGCATATATGCCGCTGGACAGCTATAAAATGCTCAGCTTTACGGCCCTTAATCTGAAACGGGTATATGGAAGAGACTGGAGGGAGAAGTGGGAGGAGATTTCCCATCATATCCTGATGAAGAACGGAATCAATTCCCAGGGAAATTTCCCGGGTCTGTGTGTGAATAATGGCAGGAGCAAATTGCCTTATGTACGTGAACTGCCGGGATTTCCCACGACCGATACATTAATATTCCGGGATTTTCCGGATGTACTTTCCCCCGAGTATCAGGAGAGGTCAGAAAAATATGCGGCGAAGCTTTCCGAGTGGAAGGATGATGTATGGCTGATTGGGTATTTTCTGAGGAATGAGCCGGAGTTCAATTTTGTAGAAGGGCTTGCCATTGCGGATGAAGTGCTCCATAATCCGGCTCAAACCTACTGCAGGCTTGGACTGATACAGTATCTTAAAGATACCTATGACTCCATTGAAGCTTTGAATAAAGCCTGGGATTCTGAGTTTGAAGGTTTTGAAGATTTCAGGAAACCAATAGACAGTTGTTCCGCGTCCCATCCGAAGTCACAGCAGGATATACGGGAATTTTCAAAATATCTGATTCGGGAATATATCCGGGTACCGGCTCATGCCTGCAGGGCGGTAGATAAAAACCATCTGAATTTAGGGCTTCGCTGGTCAAAGGCTTATAATCTTGATATGATGGCAGGCTGGGAATATTTCGATGTATTCTCTATTAACTGTTACGACTTTGACCCTGCAAGGGATATGGATTTTGTCATGAAGGCCGGTGTGGATCTGCCCATATTGCTGGGAGAATACCACTGCGGAGCCCTGGACAGAGGATTACCTGCCACAGGTCTTAAGGGTGTTAAGAATCAGGAGGAAAGAGGGATTATGTGGCGGTATTTTGTAGAAAGGGTTGCCTCACATCCTTACGGGGTAGGTGCCCACTGGTTCCAGTACAATGACCAGTTCTGCCTGGGAAGATACGACGGTGAAAATTACCAGATTGGTATGGTGGACATCTGTATGCAGCCTTATAAGGAATTGATGGAGGCCGTATATGAGACTTCAAAGGTTCTTTATGAGGTTAAGAACGGAGAGACAGTACCGTATTCCAGACTTCCGGAAGCCATACCCATGATTGGTTATTAATGGGACTGACTAATCTGGTAGAGGGAAGTGAAAGAGAGAGCTTTCACTCCTCCTGATTTTTTACGCGTACATTGGCACCTAAAGGAGTTGAGTAGTACGCAGATGGGAGCAATATATGATTAAAATTTCCGTATCAGACCAATGGACGGATATACCCTCAGACCGGAGAATATTCGGGAACTTTATAGAAGCAGGCTTTGGCAGGCAGGTGGATGGCATGTGGAGTGAAATGCTGTTCAATCGGGCATTCCGTAAAATACCTCCCTATCAGAATCCTACATGGGAGTGGCTGGGGATTGAGGAAAGCTTATATAATGAGAAGGCGCCTTTCTGGCACAGCGGTTATGAAGAAGCTGACTGGAAGCCCATTGGCACACCTGTACTTGAGCATACCTGCGGAACCCATACCTTCAAAGGTCTGACCTCTTTGCTGGTCTGCAATAAAAAGCAGGGAGAAGTCTGCGGACTTATGCAGGCTGGTCTGCATCTTATAGAAGGCAGGAGATATTGCCTGCGGTTGTTTGCCGGAGTCAAAGGGGAAATCGGGCAGGCCGGCTTAAACGGATTTGGAGCTACCAGACATTCGGATGACCCCTTCCCTTTGCATATCGGCTTGGCGGATTTCAATGCGGAATGCATCTTGACAACCGTATGCAGGGAATATAGCTGGACCTTTACCGCTAAACAGACAGAAAGAACTTCCCTCACCCTGTCCTTTGACTGGGAGGGCGTCCTGGTGCTGGCATATTCGTCTCTTATGCCGGAAGATAATTTAAACGGATGGCGAAAAGACGTGGTAGAAAAGCTTAAGGAAGTTGCACCTCCCGTAGTGCGTTTTCCCGGAGGCTGCTTTGTCAGCTTTTATAATTGGGAAAGCTCAATCGGTGACAGAAATGTGCGTGAACCTATGCCAAGCCATTACTGGGGCGGCCTGGAGGAAAATGATGTGGGGATAGACGAATTTATCAGCCTGTCACAGCTGGTCGGCTTCCAACCCCAGATTTGTTTTAATATGATGTCTTCCTCTCCCTTTAAGGCCAGACAGCTTGTGGAGTATTTGAATGCTCCGGAGGATGTGGGCATGGGGCGCTTGAGGATGCTGAACGGGCACAGGAAAGCATACGGAGTCACACTTTTTGAAATGGACAATGAACCCAACCGTAAATGGACAGCGAAACAGTATGCGGAGCAATGCGTATCATTCAGTGAGGAAATGAGGCTGGCAGACCCCCATATTGAACTTATGCTGGCAGCCTATGGCTATCCGGCGGATGCACTGCGGTCCATGCTTGATATCGCCGGGCATCATATCGATTACGTCATCTACCGTCAGGGAACGCCGGATTTTGTGGGAAAGGTGCTGCAGGTCATAAGGGAGTACAATAAAGAAGCCGGTACGAGAATCCGCCTTGCCAATACGGAATGGCTGCCTTCCTGCAGGAGTATGGAACCCTTTGAGGATCCTGTGATTCCTCTTGATTTTCGCTGGCACGGGGAAATTACCAATGACTACAGGACCATCCTGTCCACGCAGCAGCGAAGCTGGAATTACGCCTTGAACGGTGCCCACCGGCTTCTTGATTATATAAGCTACGGAGGGGAATTTGCTCTGGCAAACTTTAATAATATGTGCAATACCTGGGGACAGAATGTGATTGAGGCGACGAAGAATACCTGTTACCTGTCCTGTATGGGGTCTGTGTTTTCCTTTTTCCGGCGGAACTTTGAAGATTGCTTTGCCTGTGTTACCGGGGCAAGTGGCGAAGGGGTAAGGGCGCAGCTGACGAAAGGCCTGGATGGCAGAAAGAAGCTTTATCTTGTAAATCATTCCGGTACCAATGCGGATATCATACTCCCGGGAGGCAATTGGAGCTGCTTGGAGGCTATTGCCGCAGATAACCGTCTTGCCCATGCAACGGAATCTTCCTCCTGTATATTTTCTGCTGCTGCGGACATCCATGACGGCAAAGCCGTACTTTTGCCTCTTAGTATAACCTGTCTTGAGGATAAAGGAGGTATTTGTGGATGTGAATAAAATATGGGAAAGGCCCTGTCTTGTCCCGCTTTTGCAAACAGTCTTTATAGGAGGGAAAGAGAATGACAGCAGCAGTGAATGAAAAAAGAATATTTTATGTAGATAACAGCAACGGAGATGATTCCTTTTCCGGCCTTTCGGAAGAAGAGGCATGGAAAAGCCTGGAACGGGTGAACGAGCAGACCTTTCTTCCGGGAGACAGCATTTGCCTGAAAAAGGGAGGACAGTGGCACGGAATGCTGGCGCCAAAGGGCTGCGGAGCTCCCTTTCTGCCCATTGTTCTGGGAAGTTACGGAGAAGGTGCAATGCCGGTAATCCATGGGGATGGCAGCTATGCGGCTATTCTTTTGGAGGAAGTCAGCTTCTGGACAGTGCAGGGTATCAAAGTGACAAACCAGGCGGCGGAGCGGAAGGTGCGCCAGGGTATCTGTATCTGCGGAAAACCCAAGGGTATTACCAGGGATATTGTGATTGAGAAGTGTGAAATCAGCCTGGTGACCGGTGAAAACCGGAGAAACAGGGAGGTTTACGGGAGCATGTACTGGAATTCGGGGATTTATGTTACAATGTCCGGACGTTCTTCGGAGGAAGACCATCTCCATAACATTATTATCAGCAGCAACTATATCCATGATGTGCTGACCAGCGGCATTCGGGTAAATCAGCAGGAAGACTTCATAAATGATATTCATCATACTCATGTGGTGGTACGGGGAAACCGTATTGAAAGGACCGGCAGCGACGGCATTATCGTAGCAAACTGCATTTCTCCCCTGATTGACGGAAATACCTGTATCGATGCAGGAGCGCTGGGCAGTCTGGAGGACACCAGACTGATTGCAGGTATCTGGGTATGTGCCACTTCCAATGCCCTGATTCAAAGAAATGAAGTGGCCGGAACCAGGCTTTTTGAAAATGACGGAACTGCTTTTGATACGGATTGGGGAACCGCAGGGGACACGGTTTTTCAGTACAATTATACCCATGGCAATCAGGGCGGCTTCTGGCTGGACTGCATGGGAATCAACAGGAACCCTGATTGCAGCAGAACCATCCTTCGTTATAACATCAGTATAGATGATGAACGCTGCCTGATTCAGGATGACTATGGCCTGCCTGCTCATATTTATGGGAATCTGTTTCTGAATACCAAAGAAGGGCCTCAAATTTGCTGCCATAAAGAGGGGGAATCCCATAGGTTCTATGAAAATATTTTTCACTTTTCAAAAGAACCGCTGAAGGGATGGCAGAAATCCTTCTTTTTTAAAAACTGGTACTATGGTATGGGGGATTTGCCGGAAGGAGATAAGAAAGCTTCAACAGGTACCCCTTTCCCGCTGCAGGAACTGTTGGAAAAAATGCCTCCCTCCAGAATGGAATGTGAGAAATACTGGAGCCGGTTGGCGGCATTGGTAGAAACGAAGGGACAGGAAAGCGGAAGCGATTAACGAAAAGTCAATGTAAAAATGTTAAGAACCCTGCAACATATAAGGTGCTGTATGTTGCAGGGTCTTATTAAATTAAATATCAAATCATACCAGAGTTTTTGCCATCCATTTGCCGCTTCGAAAACGCAGGTAGTAGATAATCCCGCGAAAGAGTTCATCCATGGCAAAGGCAATCCAGCAGCCGAAGAGTCCGAGGCCGAATACAATACCAAGAAGATAGGAAAACAGGATGCTTACGGTCCAGCAGGAGGTAAGGGAAATCAGCATGGGAAATAGTACGTCTCCGGAACCTCTTAAGGAATTGTTTTCAATATGGTTAAAACCTCTGCCGATTTCTACAAAGATATCAAACAGCATGATTTTATGGCCTGCGGCAATGATGGCGGGATCATGGGTAAAGAGTCCCAGAAGATGCCTGCCCAAAGTAAAGATGAGCAGGGAAAACAGGATATTGCACAGCAGGGTTACCTTGAGGTTTTGCTTATTCAGATTTCTGGCCTGTTCATATTTACGGGCACCCACCAGACGGCTTATAATAAGAGAGGTGGATTGCCCCAGGGCCAGCCCTATCACATAAACATAGAAGAAGATATTATCAAGGTATATTTTTGTGGATACGGCAGCAGTGCCGATGGAGGCAACGATGGAGGTGGATATTACCTGGGAGAGGGAATAGTTTAAGTTGGTAATCCCTCCGGGAACTCCGATGTAGAGTATTTTTGATATGAGAAACACCTGACGGAGAGTTCCTTTCCGAAAGTGAGGAGCAAAGGGAGAGCGCTTCAGCAGCAGAAACATAAGGCACATGCCAAGAGCCTGGCTGCATACCGAGGATATGGCTATTCCCTGAACGCCTCTTAAGGGGATTTCAAAAGGTCTGAATACAATAAGTATATTTAGCAGAGCGTTGGTAAAATTAACAAGCAGTGAGATTTTAACGGCAGTTTTTGGTTTTCCATAACTTCGGAAGATACTGGACAACGCAGAATAAACTGCCTGAAAGCAGGAAAAGGAAATGCAGATGCGAAAATACAGAACAGCTTCATTTAACAGCTCTCCTTTTAAATGCATGAGGGTAAGAAGAGGCCTTGCAGAAATTGCAAGAATACTGCCCAGTAATATACTTAAGGCAGCACTGAAAATAATGGATATAATACTGGCATTTTCTGCTGTTTCCTTACGTCCTGCACCCAGGTTCTGACTAATAACGATGGAAGAACCTGCGTTTACCACACCATAGAAAGTATATATCATATTCATTACCTGGGCTGCCGCTCCCACCGCTGCTACAGAATCTCCGGAATAATGGCTTAGGGAGATAGTATTAACGGTACCCATACTGTTAATCAGGATCATTTCTATAAAGAACGGGAAAAACAGCGAGGACAGTGTCATTGTTCCGGAAGGGGTTTCAATTTTGTTTAGCTGCTTGTCATAAGTAAATAAGGCCATTGAGGCTCCTTTCATTAGGAAGCAATTTGAAAACTTTATTAAAAAACGGAGGGATACTCTATGCATTTCGAACTTAGTCCAAGACAGATTCCTGAGGTGCGTTTAATGAATACGGCTATCATTCAGCCGCCTTTTGTCCACAATAGGAGAAAAGCTGATGAATACATTATCTACCTGATAAAGAAGGGGGAAATGTATTTGAGAGAAAATGGCAGGGAATACCTTTTAGGCCCGGGAGATTTTCTGCTTCTTGATACGGCTTATTGTCATGAAGGTTACAGGCCTTCTTATTGTGAATATTACTACATTCATTTTAAACAGGAAAGCATAAAAAGGGTTGAAGGCATAAAGGAAGAAGAGTATGTAAAGCTCATTCTTTCCAGACACAACGATTCCCTTAAAAGTGATCCCTTTTCCTATGCAACGATAGAGAAGGACTCTCTTTTACTGCCGAAATATTATCATTTTGGCAGTACCGGCGATTATATCAAGGTGAGCTGTCTTTTGGATGAAGCGGTCAAACACAATAAAAATCATATGGATAACTATAAAATCATGTGCTCCTTAAAAGTGCTGGAGGCTTTTATTGAGACCTACCGCAGCTACTTATTGTATACCCTTCAAAAAAGTGCCTCCGTTATGCCGAAATCCTATCATAAGGTGCAAAGGCTCCTGGAATATCTGAATTCGGAATATGCGGCTAAAATAACCAGCGAGGATATTGAAGCGATATCCGGCAGTAATTATGATTATATTAACCGCATATTTAAAAAAATGACCAATCAGACCGTCTTTGCCTATCTGAATACCGTTAGAATCAATCATGCTATGGAACTGATTACTACCACAAACATGAAGATATCTGAGGTAGGTCAGTCCGTGGGCTTCACTGATCTGTATTATTTTAGCAAGGTGTTTAAAAAGGCGGTGGGGGTATCTCCTTCCAATTACAACAGGGGAATTCTATAGAGTAATATTTTCTTCTTTTAAGCAATTGCCCGATACGGTAAGGACAGCAGCTCCTTCTTCCGGGACAGCCGCATACACCAGGAGTTTTCCGTTGTATGCACGGCGCTCTGAAGAACTGTATTCCCTTAAATCCGACAGATTGCCATTGTCAAGGCCTAGGAGAGTACCGCCTTTTAAGCTTACGGATAAAAGGGTGCTGTCTGTAAGGCAAGGGTATCCTTCTCCGTCCACAACCGTAATTTCGACCTGCTTTAACCGTAGGTCATCATGGGAAAGGATGGAGAGGATGTAATCCTTATTGAAAGAGAGGACATTTTCCTCCGGGGACCAGCACTTAAGTTCCAGTCCGCAGGGAGCACCGTTTGTATGTAAGGTATCAAAAGTGCTCTCCTGAAGGGTATCGGCATCGGTGTAGGCATAAACCTTTAATTCACCTGCTTCAAAGGGAAGGGTAAAGGGAATATATCCAAGGCTGTCATCATATGCCTTTCTTCCAAGACTCTTGTTATTTACAAATAGTTGGGCAAAGGGCAGGTTCGTATAGCATCTGATTTCAATGCTCTCACCGGAAATATAGTGGTAGCTGCGATGCATCTCTTTCCATTCACGGCCGTGTTTATTGGTTTCGGATAAAGGTTCCCTGTCTTCTCTGGCAGTGGAAATATATACAAAGGGTGTGTCTGCCCAGAAACTTTTTCTTCTGAAATAGGAAGTTTTTTCAAAGCCTGCGGTCGTAAGTATTCCGGCGGAGGAACCTCTCACCGGCCAGCCATGAGCTTCTCCCAGATAATCAATTCCGGTCCACAGATATTGACCGGATATATATTCCAGATCTCTGACAGCCTTCCAGGCACTTAAGGAATGGCTGTTCTCACTTCCAAGGAAGGGCTTATCGGGAAAGCGCCCGTGGTCTTGTTCGTACCATTGTTCCTTATAGTTATAGCCGACTACATCAAAAGGGTCAATGTAGCCAATATAGGTAGAAAGCTCCGGAAAGGCCACCGCGGCAGTAACAGGCCTTGTAGGGTCGGATTGCTTTACAATCGCAGTCAGATGTGCGGAAAGGACAGAGAGTCTTTCGGCATTTGGCTTACTTGGGTTATACATTCTCTCAGCGGCAGGTTTATTCTTATCGTTGTTTCCTGTCATGCTTTCAAATAAGGGATGGCAGTAGGGGTCATTGGGATAATCAATTTCGTTTCCGATGCTCCACATAATGATACTTGGGTGGTTGCGGTCCCTTAGAACCAGGTCGGTAAGGTCTCTTTCATGCCAAAGGGGAAAGTCCTCGGCATAGCCCTGGTGTCTTGGCGGATACACATTATGCCCGGTCCACCATTTGTTTTTCGGATTTTCCCATTCGTCGAAGGCTTCGTCCATGACCAGAAAGCCCATGGCGTCACAGAGGTCGTATAGTTCCGGCATATGAGGGTTATGGCTCATACGGATGGAATTACAGCCCATTTCTTTCAGACGCTCCAGTCTTCTAAGCCATACGGAGGGCAGCACGGCGGCGCCAAGACAGCCGGCGTCATGATGCACACAGACACCCTTGAGCTTTAAGGATTCACCATTAAGAAAGAACCCTTTATCCGGTGTAAAGAGAATGCTTCTTATTCCTGTCATAGTCTCATAACGCTGCAGGCTCTCATAGGAACCGTCTGCGGATACGGCCTTTATCTCCGTTACCAGCTGATAAAGGTTGGGTTCTTCTACAGACCAGAGCTTTGGAGAGAGGAGATTGCCCTCAGAGGTTACCTGTTTTTTTTCACCGGCAGAAAGGCAGTGAAAGGTGTTAAGAGTAAGATGAGTTTTGCCGTCATACACCAGGTGATGGCTTAAGGTAATTTCGGTCTTCTGAGAAGATTCATTTAACAAGGTGGTGTGAATAAGAATGTCCGCATTATCTTTATCCGCCTTTGGAGTGGTAAAGAAGATTCCGTTATAGTCTGCATGAACGGATTCTTCTGCTGTTACGGTAACCTTTCTGGTAATACCGGAGCCGGTAAACCATCTGGAATCGGAAATATCCCTGTGGTCAACTTTTACGGAGATAACATTGACCTGATCTCCGAATACTGCCTGTGAAGTAATATCGTACCGGAAGGTCGCATAACCGAAGGGACGTTTGCCAAGGTGATAACTGTTACACCATACCTGGCTGTTTTTATAAACACCGTCAAAGGTAATATAGATTTTCTTATTCTTTAGTTCCTCCGGCAGATAGAATTCCGTCCGGTACCAGCCGATTCCCCCGGCCAGGTATCCGGTGCCGCTGGAATATTCTTTGGAAAAGGGCATATGAACGGACCAATCGTGAGGAACATTTACCTCTTCCCAGCCGCAGTCGTCAAAGTCCTTATACCAGGCCTCAGGGCAGTCATTATAGTGGAATTTCCATTTGCTTAAACGTATATCATTCATTTTAACTCCTTTCGTGAGGATGTTTCATGGTGAAACATCCATTCCTGAATACGTAGTTGAAAAAAACTGCTTTTGTTTTCAACATATATCCTTCATTTCGCTTTAATTTAAAAATAAAATAAGCAATATTTGAATTATTCCTTTTGAAACTATTATATAAAATACATCCGTATATACAATGGCTTATAAAAGCAAAACTTGTAATATAGCGACTTTTTAAAGAGTAATTTTTAAAATTGGATTTTTGTACAAAGAAGAGCTGGAAATCGATTATTTAAAATAATGTATTCGGTTTCAAAACAAGGAGGAGAAAGGGATTTCATAAAAAGGCAGAAAAAGAATAATTTGTCTATTTTGCATAATCGTCTGAAAAGGATGCCAAGGGATAAAGGGATAGACATATACTGTATTATGCAATATAATGATACAAACTGAGAGGAAGGCAGGCTGAAAAAACAGAAGTAGTTTTTTCAAGGGGTTATTATGACCGCAGGAAATAAAAGAGGAATGTTTGGTTTCATAGCAGCGGAGCTGCTGCTGTATCTGATATTTATGGCAGGAGATATCTTTGGATATCCGGGTTTGGATACGGTGACATTGGTAAAATATTGTTCTATTCTTTTATGCAATGTTTTTGCATTAACTTATGCTCTGAAATACAGACGGAGGGAGAACTATATTCTTTTTAGCGGATTGTTCTTTACTGCGGTGTCCGATTATTTTCTTCTATTTACAGAGAACTTTACTTTCGGGATGCTTACCTTTTGCGTTGTACAGATTTTGTATCTGGTATACCTCTGCTTTCTGGGAGAGGGAAGAAGGGGAGTGGCAGGCAGGCTTCTTGTGAATATCTTTTTGTGGGCGGCTGTGCTGCTTATACTTTGGGCCCTTCAGGTACCGGTTGATCTGCTCTTAATAACAGCGGCCTTTTACTTTATCTCTATCCTGCATAATGTGATTACGGCAGCAGGGAATGCCAGACACAAGTCCGATAAAAGGAATCTTATATTTGCAATAGGTATGTTCTTGTTTCTCCTTTGTGATATAAATGTCGGCATCTATAATATGAACGGATTTATAGCTGTTGGAAGTACAGCTTTTCAGAAGGTGTACCATTTCTCGGAAATCGCCATGTGGATGTTTTATTTACCGGCACAGGTATGTATTTCCCTGAGCGGAATATTTTCAAAGAATGAGTGAAACAGGCGGAACACGGCAAATGCATGACGGAGGATTTTGGAAACGAACGATAAGTTTGGCTTCCCTTTCGGAAATTTCCCGTTCAGGATTCCAAATTCCACTAAAATGCCAGCCGTTGTTCCTGACAGGTGAAAGGATACCAAACTCACTGAAAAACGCTCAGACAGTGGTATCCTTTCACCTACTCACAAAGGCTG